>CAJXRL010000104.1 GCA_913059105.1 uncultured Flavobacteriales bacterium | reverse complement strand
ACGAGATTTCTGCCTGTCTCGTGGGCTCGGAGATGTGTATAAGAGACAGAGAGAGAGGCGTTGGTTCATGAAAGAATACCCAAATAGGATCTGCTGGAAAGAATAAGTCAGGATGAAAGCTGCGCAACAAATATAAAAATGTTTTTGCTACCTTGCCTATCGAAAGACAGCGCATCTCATCAATACTGAGTTAGCCTTCAAAAAGACCGTACAAAATAGCATTGATAACATGAAAAAACAGAATCTATTCCTCTCTTTTATACTTACTTGTTTCTTCCTAAGTAGTTTTAATCTTCAAGCACAAGACAATATTCTTCAAGAATTGGAGGAGATAGCTATAGTAGATCAAAAAATAATGATGCCCATGCGTGATGGGATTCGTTTGGCAACAGATATCTACCGACCTAAAACGGACAAAAAAGTTCCTATTATTTTTTCACGAACACCCTATAACTTTAATTCTTGGGGAGATGGTAAACAAAGAACAAGAACAGCCCAAAGAGCGTTAGAAGCAGTTAAAAGAGGTTATGCTTATGTTGTTCAAAATGAACGTGGGCGCTATTTTTCTGAAGGAGAATGGGATATCTTAGGAGTTCCATTAACGGATGGTTATGATGCATTTACGTGGATGAAAGACCAACCGTGGTCGAATGGAAAGATTGGGACAATTGGTTGCTCTTCTACTGCGGAATGGCAAATGGCTGTCGCTGCTTTAGATCATCCTTCTCATGCCGCAATGGTGCCTCAAGGTTATGGTGCTGGAGTTGGTCGAGTAGGTGAAATTAATGAGCAAGGCAATTGGTATCGTGGTGGGGTAGAGCAGATGTTATTCTTTTCTTGGTTGTATGGTGTGGAACACGATAAATTCAAACCGCGAATTCCCGCCGGAGCGACTCAAGAAGATTTGATTCGAATTTCCCGGTTTTATGATTTGGCACCGGAGAATCCAAAGGTAGATATGGCTGAAGCGTTAAAGCACTTGCCAATTCAAGATATTTTGAAAAACATAAATGGTAAGAATGAGATTTTTGATAAAATGATACGCCGGAAGCCCAATGATGAAGCTTGGTTTAAAGGCGGGATTTATCACGATGATATGGAGATAGGGGTACCTAGTTTTTGGTTTACTTCTTGGTATGATGTATCAATTACTCCGAATCTTGCCTTGTTTAATCATGTTCGAAATAATTCGAAAGATGCAAAAATTAAGGACAACCAATACTTGGTGATTGCGCCAACATTACACTGTGGATACACCAGAGCAACCGAAAACACAATTGTTGGGGAACGCAGTGTAGGTGATGCAAGGCTTAATTATGAGGAGCAAATTTATGCTTGGTTAGACTTGTGGTTGAAAGATGAAAAAAACGATTTCAAAGAGAAAACCCCTCGAATACAATACTACACGATGGGAAGCAACAGATGGCAAGCTTCTGAAACTTGGCCACCGGAAGAAGCAAAGTTGACTACCTACTATTTAAATAGCAATGGGAATGCCAATAGTCTTTTTGGAGATGGGAAATTATCAACCTCAAAATCTACCTCTGATCAAGCAGATGGTTTTGTATACGACCCCTTGAAACCAGTGCCTTCTTATGGAGGAAATGTGTGTTGCACGGGAAATGCCATTAAAGGAGGGTCTTTCGATCAGCAACAAATGGAAACTAGAAATGATATTTTGGTTTATACAACAGATGTTTTAGAGAAAGGGGTGGAAATTTCAGGTTTTATTGAAGCCACACTATTTGTTTCATCTGATGCAAAGGACACAGATTTTACCATTAAATTGGTTGATGTGTATCCAGATGGAACTGCCTATAACTTGGATGAAACCATCCAACGAGTGCGATATCGGGAAGGGTATGACAAGGAGGTTTTTATGAAAGAAGGGGAAGTGTATCAATTGGATTTAACACCTCTGTCTACTAGTAATTTCTTTGAAAAGGGACACCGGATCCGAATTGAAATATCAAGTAGTAATTTTCCGCGTTTTGCTCGGAATTTGAATACTGGAGGTAATAATTACGATGAGAGTGTTGGTGTAATAGCGAACAACAAAGTTCATCATTCTGCTAAATACAATTCAAAAATAATACTTCCAATCATTTCTAAATAATGGCGTTTTTGCCTGCCTAAAACCAGTTTTATAACTTCTTAATTCTTATAATAGTAGATTTTTCTATAAAAGAGCGCTGCCCTTAATTCCTAATTAAAATACTTTTTTTTAGAAAAATACAGTGCGATGAAAGGGAGTAAATCTTCTGCGAAAAAAGGGACTAAAAAGTCAAAATTAAAACACTATAATCTATGGCGTGGACTTGCAGTATTTGATAGAGTCAAAAGAGTAGAGAACTATCTTTGTAATATAGCATTTATTACGAGTATTTTATGTAAAACTCCGCCAAAGTGTCGGATAGATGCAATCATGTTGCAGTGCGCAAAACTTCGAGACATTAAAATCCTTTCGGAGCTAATGGCGATAAAAATACAAATTAGAGAAATACTGAAGCCCTACAATTTCAAGCACCATACCGTTCAAGTAGAATTGAGAGGGGAAGAATGCAGCATGGATTTATTAGGAAAAGAATCTGTTCAAAAATTATAAAATTGAAAATTGACTGTCCAATTTTCAGGACACAACGGCCATGGTTCAAGGCGCATGCGAACATGATTTAGAGCGTACAAGTCTTCAGAATTTCTATTTCAACCCGTTACTGCATCACTAATAATGAAAATCCTTTGGTGTTCTGATATGTAATACGGGACCTATTTTCTCAACCAATTATCTTATCGAGTTAGTTGAATTAAATTTAGCTCTTTCTTAAAAAATGATGAATTACTAAAAATACCAACTCTTATATTCTTCATTTACTTCTCGCATGTCCTCATACAACCATACCGTGCGATTTAAATACCAACTTTTTTCTAAATAAGCCAATGTCACTCTTACTATTGCTCCCCAGACTGAATAGTATACGATTGCCCAAGTGGACAACAACATACCAAGTGAAGAGATCATATTTAGAATTTTAAAGAGCGCAAGCTTATGATGTTCCGGTAGGTCAATTTTATCTCGATTAATGTAAACTCTTTCTCCCATTACAGGTATGGATGCCCAATTTTTAGTTGATCTTGGCTTAGGGAAAAGACGGGATTAAAAAACACCCAAAAAATGGATAAAACTCCAGGTACTAGCCACCACCAGCCAATCCAAATCCTACTCCAGAAAGTAAACACAATTAGCGGAAGAACAGAATACCTTGCTCAAACGCTCCATGGGTTGGCATGTTTCATCCAGTTTTCATCTGTTAAATTGAACACTTTTACTAGTTTTCTTTCTAAGGTCATCGGAATTTGGTTGTTTAAGGGGTTATTTTATTGTTGGGAAAGTGTTGTCTAATACTTCTTTCGATTCTTGTGCAAGCTTTATGTTTGATTCTCCACTTTGAGCAATCGAAATTTGACTTGTTAGTACCAATACAATTATTGCTGCTCTCTTGATGATCCTCTTTTTCATGTTCTTTAATTTTAATGATTTCATTGTTTTACTAGTTTGATTTTTCATGGAATTTCGGTTCCTTAATTTTTATAGGCTCTTGCTATAAATCGCACGGGAATAGAGTAAAATCTAGAATTGCTTGATTTATCTATTAGAAGTACTTTATTATTTAATGATGTTCTAATGAAGTTTGTAATCTCATATTCATTGGAAGCAATTGACGTTACTATAATTTCGTCGTTTTCAGATAATTTAAATTTCACCATAACAATAACGTCTTGGTAAACTGGCGTATCTGAGCTTTTCAATAATGTCTCAATTTGCTTTTTTACAGGAATTAAGTCATGCTTTGGGCCTGTTGTTTTTGCGAATAGCTGACCGCTTAAGATTATTAGCATTGCGACTATTAATTTTCTCATATTTTCTAAATTTAACGTGTTAGTTGTGTTACTATTTTTCAATTCAATTGTTTGATTACTAATTTTATATATTAAATTACGGTGTAAGTCATTCAATGCCTCAGTCTGCGAACTTCCATATCCATTACGGATTATACAGCCGTTGAAATCGATAAGTGTTCCCCTAAACTTGTTCTTGATGACTTTAAATTCAAGGTATTTCAAGTCATTATTCAATTCGCATTGAAAATCATAGGTTGCTTGTATAGTATTCATTTTGGCGATAGGGAATAAAATATAAATAGGGTTACTAGGCTAAGTATAAAAATCATGATGAGTCTTTTATTTGTTTTCTTAAATACTTTGAGTATAAGTCGAATGTTGAAGAATATCATGCCGGCGAGTATTGCCCATAGCGTCCATTTATTCATTTTATCGTTGTTAGATGGTGAAGTAACCTGCCTATCTATCTAAGATAGGCAGGTTGTATTTAAAAACTAAAAGTGTACATGAAGTTAGGAAGCATTGGAAGCTGCTTGGTCACAATTATCTCTTGTCTACCTTCGCTGTACCACTCGCTTACTACTGCTTGATTGCCTGTAGCATTTAAGATCTCAAACTTCAGCTCATGTGTTGTTTTCTCTTTATTTACGCGGTATGCTGCTGCTACGTTCAATTGAAAAATGTCGTCTCCTTTCTTTGATAAAATCGGACTTTCATCTACTTGTTCCTCAGCTAAAATTGAAGCTTGCAAATCAATAGGAGTGTATCTGCTTCCGCCTTGTAGCATTATTTTTGAACTTAATAGGAGGGTTTTGTTTTTTGCTGCTGCTCCTACTTTAAACTCTTTACCAATTAAGAAATTAGAATTGTAGTTTCCATTGTATTTCGACTTCTGCCATTTATTATTAAGTGCAGAATATTGCGATTCGTAAATAGAGGCGGTGAACAAATAGAAATAATCGTTTGCAAAATAATGTTCTAAGGTGAACTCAATACCATAATTTTTTCCCCTTCCCTCATTTACCAACTCTTTATCACTAAACCAATCTGACTGATTTATTAGAGAGTATTGACTATTGATGTCATTTTCTACTCCTACATTATATAAATTTTGATAATATACTTCTGTTTTCAAGTGTGTGTTTTCAGCAAATTGATAATCGTATCCTAAAACATAATGATGGGCTTTTGGCAATTTTAAATCTTTGTTTGGCTGACTTACATTTCCATTGGCATCTGTTACGTTGGTGGTATAATAAAGCAAGGATTCCATTTTGCTGTGTACGCCAAAACCTGCGCTTAAAGTCTGTGTATTGGAAATTTTATAATTGAATCCCAATCGTGGTTCTATAGAAAATGAATTGTTCAAATGCAATTGCAAGAAGTGCATGCCTGCAACCATGCTCAAATCTTCATTGAAGCGATGTTTGAAAGTTCCGTTCAACTGTGTAAAGGACGAACTTTCTGAAACATCTAATACTGACTTAAACTCTCTAGCAAGCGTTAACTCTTCGTAATCGAAAGAATAAGTTTGATAGCTGTGGATGAGTCCGAAGCTAATTTTATTCTTTGCATCAATTTTCTTACTTACTGTGGTAGCGATCTTAATGGTTGATTTATTAAACTTTGCATCTTCCCCAATCTCAAAATTCGTTTCCTCATATTTTTTTTCATTGGTAGCACTTGTTCCTTGGTTCGAAAACGAAATGTTACTTTTAATAATCGTTCGCTCATTTAATAAGTACGAATGGCTTACTCCTACAAACCCCAAATGAGACCCAAAATCAGCTTTGGCAACAATTGAGTCATTGTCATCGGAATATTCTTCCTCGTCTAAAATATTGCTCGTACCTGCTAAACCAAATACTTTAAATACTCCTGCTTTTTTAGTGGGTAAGTAAAAGTTAAAAGAAGCGTCTTGATACTTAGGAACTCCTCCGAAATCGACAACACCCAATTCATCTAACATACCCAAAGATGAATACCTGTAATTGGCCAAGTATGAAGCTCTACCACCTTCCTTTATTGGCCCTTCTACAGTGAAGTCAGTTCCAAACAAACCTATCCCGAAAGAATATTCTCTTTGTTCATTATTCCCCTGACGTAATTTTATATCAAAGACTCCGGAAGTTGCATTCCCATATTCTGGCGCAAAAGCACCACTCATAAATTCAGAGTTGGCAATCATTTTACTATTTAAAGCATTAACGGGTCCTCCAGTGGCACCTTCGGTAGAGAAGTGATTTGGATTAGGAATCTCAATTCCCTCCAATCTCCAAAGTATTCCTTTTGGCGAGTTACCTCGCACTACAATATCATTATTTCCACTAGCATCTCCACTTACACCTGCAAAATTTGCAGCCATACGCGCTGGATCGTTAATGGTTCCCGCATAACGTTTTGTTTCTTCGGTTGAAAATTGACGAGAACTTATGATTGCCATTTCATTAATGGATTCGTTCCTTTTCGCCTCTCCAGTAATTACGACATCATCCAATTGAATTACACTTTCTGTTAATTGTACCTCAAGCACAACTTCCTTAGCCGATAACACTTCAAGGTTAGGTATAACTCTCTTTTCGTAGCCGATATAGCTAAATTCTAAAGAGACTTTTCCTACTGGTACGTTCTCTAATTTAAAATAACCGTCAAGATCCGCAGTAACTCCTTTTATAGGATTGGAACCAATGATTATTACTGACGCTCCTATAAGCGGATGGTTTAAATCAACATCGGTTATTTTCCCTCTTACCGTTTGTGTTAGTTCTTGGGAGAATGCTAATATAGAAGAAAGCATAAGAAAAGAAAAAAGCGATTTTTTTAAATTTCTACTAGTCCAATTTGATTGTGTTGTCATAGGATTGTTTTTTTTGTTTTGTGTATCCATCATTTCATTGTTTTAAATTGATGGGGCAAAGCAACGATAGATAAAGAAGGCTGTCGACCAGACTTATAGGACGGGACACATGCTTGTGAATTAGGACGTACAATTAATTGATAATTAGAATGTAGCCTATTTATTAAAAATGTACTGGGAGGGGGTAAGTCCTGTCAATTTCTTAAAAATACTATTGAAACTGGACTTGGAATTGAAGCCGCTATTGTAAGCAATCGACAATAATGTAAATTGTTCATGCTTCATCTCTTCGATTTGCTTCTTCACTTCTGCAACTCTATATTCATTTACAAAGTCGAAGAAGCTCTTTGATAGTTGCTCATTAATTATTTGAGAAAGGTGGTTTACCGATATATCTATATGAGCGGCCACTTCCTTTAAACTTAATTTCCCATTGAGGTAAGGCTTTTCTCCATCCATATACGCGATGAGTTCTTGAAGGTGTTTTTTTGCCTCTTCGTCTTTTAAACCTGATTTTTTATACTGGGCTTCCTTTTTTTCTTCGACTTTAACAATGTCTATAATTGGAGGCTCGGCGGCAGTTGATAGGTTCACGTAAATTGCCTGTTGACGAATTCCGAAATAACCCAAGAAAAAGATGGCTATAGTTAATGATAGATAAATTAAGTGTCCGCTTAAATCTCCGTCTAAAATTGGAAATACAAGGCCAAAGAAATTGGAAAACATCACTGTTAACCAAACAAAGCCAAGACCAATTAATACATGCTTTAACCATTTTAAATCAATCTCTTCAGTATAAGAAAAGCGATTTGAAATATTTTTTATGTGTTTCCTCAATTTAATCAATGACCAGATCACATAGATAGGACCTAGCATGGTGCTTAAAAATGACAAAAAGTTGACAGCAATAGATGGATCTGTTTCTTCTCTTGCATAATATGCCAGTTTTCCTTCAGTAGTTAAAAAATAGAAATCAAATAAAAAATAAACTGTAAAGAAAAGGAACGGAATGGCATGTAATAGATAACTCCACTTAAATTTATTGTTTCTTGTGATCATCAATTGGATGTAAAGAAACATCAAAGGACCTTGTAAAAGCGGAAAACTCACGCCAATCCCTAATATATGCGGATATTGATAAGCAATACCTGTTGAATAACTGTAATGATCTAATAAGTGAAGCCCCATAAAACAGAGCCAAAAAGCTAAGATATAATCCGCAGTAGATTTCCCTTTTTTGTTAAAGGCTAGAAAAGCAAGAAAAAAAGCTTGTGTAGCTCCTAATAAAAAAATGACATCCATAACTTCGGCTAAGTTCTTAATTATCCATCAGACTTCAAATTAGTTGCTTGTAAAATACCATGAAGTTTTAATTTTTGAGCCTTGCCTTTTAACTCAATATCTCCTTTTTCTTGACTTTTAAACTCACCTTTCAAATCTAAATGTTGTAACATGGTATCAGAAATAAGCAATTCCTGGCTAAGGTCATTACATTTCCCCTCAATTCTTGAGGTAGTATTTAATACGTCTCCATGAAAAACAATTTCTTTTTTTTGCTTCCCTACCTCTGTTACAATCACTTTACCGGTGTGAATGCCAGCTTTGAATTCTGGCACCAGACCATATCTCGATATATACGTTTCTCTTTTAGATTCAATAATTTCCTTCATTTTATAGAAGCTTCGAAGACAATTTAAATTAGTCTGCCGTACTCTCCATACTACAATAATTTCATCTCCAACATACTGATAAACTTCTCCTTTATATAATAGTATGGCATCTGAAACCTGTCTCTTATACACATCTGACGCTGCCGACGATCTACTCTGTGTAGA
>CAJXRL010000103.1 GCA_913059105.1 uncultured Flavobacteriales bacterium | reverse complement strand
TCATAAAGGTTGGAGTTTAATTTTGGGAAAAACTAAACTCCAACCTTATCTCTCAATTTTCCTTTTACCCCTGCACTTCTTTCACAGTACTCAATAATTTTTCCAGCAATATCCTCTTTAGTAGAATTTTCTATTCCTTCTAAACCTGGAGAGGAGTTTACCTCTAAAATCAAAGGTCCTCTGGAAGATTGTAACATATCTACCCCTGCAATACTCAGTCCCATTGCTTTTGCAGCCTTGATTGCAGCTGAGTTTTCGGAACGTTTCAATTTAATGCTAGCACTTGAGCCTCCTCTATGTAAGTTAGATCTGAATTCGCCCTCTTTACCTTGTCGTTTCATGGCACCAACTACTTTTCCATCAACCACAAAAGCACGAATATCTGCCCCGCCTGCTTCTTTAATGAATTCTTGAACCAGAATGTTGGTATTCATGCCCATAAATGCTTCGATTACAGATTTTGCTGCTTGCTGTGTTTCTGCCAAAACAACACCTAAACCTTGAGTTCCTTCTAATACTTTTATTATCAAAGGCGCACCGCCTACTGTTCGAATTAAATGCGGAATATCTTTAGGATGCTTCGCAAATGCTGTTTTAGGAATTCCCAACTCTTCTCGAGACATAATTTGTAAACTTCTGAGCTTGTCTCGTGAACGAGTTAAGGCAACAGATTTAACGGTGCAAAATATCTTCTGAACTTCGAACTGACGAATAACAGCTGCACCGTAAAAGGTAACAGAAGCCCCAATTCGTGGGATAACAGCATCGTAGCCTACCACTTTCTCATTGCCATAATAAAGGGCAGCCTCACCTGTTTCATTTACCATATACAATTTGGTATGATCAAATACGCGCACTTGATGGCCTCTTTGTTCTGCTGCTTCGACCAATCTTCTTGTTGAGTACAATTCCTTGTTTCGTGATAATATTGCGATTTTCATATGTCTATTTAGTTTCTGTGATGCTCTTTTTTGAAACATCCACTAGATATCCTTTTGCCAATACTTTGCGTCCTACAAGAACAGGATATCTCATTTTTTCACGGTTAGTTAAGCTTAGGTCGGTGGTTCTTAATTTACCTCCAAGCATAACTTTTGTTTTCAGAATGAAGCGCTCTTCCATTCTTCCATTGCTGCTTCTCACCTTTTTACGGTAAAACTTAGCAGTTTTATATATCCTATTTACAAATTCATCTATTGAAGGGTCTAACAATTGAAAGTAAAGTTCTTCAACACCTTCTTTTGTCTCTGTCCAGAATTTGTTGGCATGAATTGCTGTGGAGTATGCTCCAGTATCAATTTTTGCAGTAATGTTCTCAATTCCTAAGTCCGGGAATGTAACAATTTCTGTCCTTCCTAAAATGGTTTTTGGCTTGTTCAATTTATATATAAAATAAGTGTATCAAGAATAAGAAATAATCTCAGTATTACAAGGAGAACCGCTATAATTTTCACAAATTTGTTAAAACTTAAAAACTGAATTAATGTCTGACGATAAAAAGGTAATTTTTTCGATGGTGAACTTGACAAAGTCACTACCATCGGGTAAACCCATACTTAAAAACATATATCTTTCTTTTTTCTACGGTGCAAAAATTGGCATTATCGGATTGAACGGTTCAGGGAAATCTACCCTAATGAGAATCATTGCGGGAGAAGAAAAAAGTGGATATACTGGAGATGTTGTTTTTTCTGACGGATATTCTGTAGGAATGTTATCTCAAGAACCACAATTAGACGAAACCAAAACGGTTCGAGAAATTGTTGAAGAAGGAGCGGCAGAAACAGTTGCTGTTTTGAAGGCTTATGAAGAGTGTAATGAGAAATTTGGAGATCCAGAAGTGTTGGAGAATCCGGATAAGATGGAAGCCTTGATGAAAGAACAAGAGCGCCTTTCAACTCAAATTGATGCCTTGAATGCTTGGGAATTGGATACAAAACTAGAAAGAGCAATGGATGCACTTCGTTGTCCTGAGCCTGATGCTTCGGTAGCGAATTTATCTGGTGGAGAGCGAAGAAGAGTAGCGCTTTGTAGATTGTTATTGCAAGAACCAGACATCTTATTATTGGATGAGCCAACTAACCACTTAGATGCTGAATCTGTTTATTGGTTAGAGCAACATTTACAACAGTATAAGGGAACTGTAATTGCCGTAACTCACGATAGGTATTTCTTAGACAATGCTGCAGGGTGGATTCTTGAATTAGATAGAGGACAAGGAATTCCTTATGAAGGCAATTACACTTCTTGGTTAGAGCAAAAATCTAAACGCTTGAAAGCGGAAGAGAAAACGGAAAGTAAGAGAAGGAAGAATTTAGAGAAGGAATTGGAGTGGTCTCGAATGAACCCGAAGGCGAAGAGAAGCAAATCTAAAGCTCGTTTAGCGAATTATGATAAGCTAATGGCAGATGGTGGTAAAGAAGAAGTTCAGCAATTGGAAATTCCAATTCCAAACGGACAGCGTTTAGGGAATGAAGTGATTGAAGCAGTTAATGTTTCAAAGGGATATGGAGATCGATTGTTATACGAGAATTTGAACTTTAAACTTCCACCCGCAGGTATTGTAGGAATTATTGGACCAAACGGAGCTGGTAAAACTACCTTGTTTAAAATGATAATGGGCGAAGAAACTCCGGATTCTGGAGACTTTAAAGTTGGTTCAACGGTTGAATTGGGTTATGTAGATCAAGCGCATGAAGATTTAGATTTGGAGCAAACGGTTTTCGAAGTGGTTGCAGGCGGTAACGATCAAATGGAAATAGGAGGTAAGATTATAAACTCTAGAGCTTATTTATCACGTTTTAACTTTAATGGAGGCGATCAGAACAAAAAAGTGGGAGTGCTTTCAGGTGGAGAAAGAAACCGATTGCATTTAGCATTGACCTTAAAAATTGAAGCTAACGTTTTATTGCTCGATGAGCCTACCAATGATATTGATGTAAATACATTAAGAGCATTAGAGGAAGGAATTGAAAACTTTGCAGGTTGTGCAGTAGTTATTTCTCACGACAGATGGTTCTTGGATCGTATTTGTACGCACATTTTGGCTTTTGAAGGCGATGCAAATGTTTATTTTTTCGAAGGCGGATTTTCTGAATACGAAGAGAATAAGCGTAAGCGTATGGGAACGGAGCCAACGAAATTTAGATATAGAAAACTGGTGAAGTAATTTTGAATTAAACAATTACGAATTACAAGTCTTAGAATTACGAATGTTTATTAATTGTCATACTGAGCGGAGTCGAAGTATAGATAATTATCAATCGTAAGTCTTGATTAAAAATGAATTATGAGTAAAGTGTCTATCCCAAAAGGAATGAGAGATTTTTCGCCTCAAGTGATGGCGAAGCGAAATTATATTTTTGATACGATTCGAAAGTCATTTCAGTTGTACGGTTTTGAGCAGATAGAAACTCCAACCATGGAGAATAGGGAGACTTTGACCGGAAAGTATGGTGACGAAGGCGATTCTTTAATTTTTAACGTTTTACAAAGAGGAGATAAATTATCGAAGGCCCTGACAAATACAGAGTTGAAAGCTGCTGAAAGAGAAAACTTTGAAGACGTAACATTTTTCAATAGAAATGTGTCAAATTTGGCTGACATGGCACTTCGCTATGACTTAACAGTTCCCTTTGCACGTTACGTAGTTCAACATCAAAATGAAATAGCTTTTCCATTTAAGCGCTACCAAATTCAACCAGTTTGGAGAGCTGATCGTCCGCAAAAAGGGCGTTACCGTGAATTTTACCAATGCGATGCAGATATTATTGGTTCTGAATCATTATTGAATGAGGTGGAACTAGTAAAGTTATTTGATGAGGTCTTGAGCAATTTGGGCTTGAAAAGTTTTTCAATTAAACTCAACAACCGGAAAATACTAAGCGGAATTGCCGAGGTAATTGGAAGACCAGAAATGATTATTCCAATTACAGTAGCAATTGATAAGTTGGATAAAATTGGGTTGGAGAGGGTAAACGAAGAATTAACTCAACGTGGTTTAACTGTTGAAGAATTGGAGAAAATTCAACCGCTCTTTAAAATTGAAGGTTCTAACGATGAAAAATTAGCTCAGTTAGCTGAGTTTTTAAAAGATTCAGAAATTGGATTGAAAGGAATCGAGGAAACACAGTTTATTTTACATACGATTAATTCTATCGGTTTAAATACTGCGAATTTAGAAGTTGACGTTACCTTAGCTCGAGGGTTAGATTATTACACAGGAGCTATTTTTGAAGTAGTATCCAACGAGGTGAAAATGGGCAGTATTTGTGGCGGTGGTCGCTACGCCGATTTAACAGGAATATTTGGCTTGAAAAACATGTCAGGTGTTGGAATCTCATTTGGGGCAGATCGTATTTACGATGTAATGGAAGAGTTAAATTTATTTCTGGAAAGCTCAAATGCTGTTACGCAAGTTTTATTCATCAACTTTGGGGAGAAAGAGTCAGCCTATTGCATGAAGGTTCTTCAAAATCTGAGGGCTAAAGGAATTCGAACAGAACTTTATCCTGATGCTGCTAAAATGAAAAAGCAAATGAAGTATGCCAACGATAAAAATATTCCGTTTGTGGTAATGGTAGGCGAAGATGAAATGAATTCAGGTCAACTGAGTCTAAAGAATATGGAAAGCGGGGAGCAGAGTAAAGTTTCTGTTGAGGAGTTAATCGATTCAATGGTTTAATTTGTCATACTGAGCGATAGTCGAAGTAGGCAAATTATAAATTACAAATTACAAATCTGAGAATTACGAGTTACAAATGTTTATAAAATTGTCATGCTGAGCGGAGTCGAAGTATAGACAATTGAATATCCATAATATTAAAAAAAAAGTCATTGCGATGAAGCGATAGCGTAAGAAGCAATCTGATTTTAAGAAAACGATTGCTTTACCTTGCATTGAAGAATAAAATAACCAATTATGATCCACCAAATCACATCTGATTTTTTAAGCTTAACCGACATCAAGCAAATAGTTGATTCCAATTCTAAACTGGAACTAAGCCAAGAGTCTGCACAAAAAATTATTGCTTGTAGAGAATATTTAGACGATAAAATCAAACGTTCTGAAAGGCCGATTTATGGAATCAATACTGGTTTTGGTTCTTTATGTAATACGGTAATAGATAATGACCAATTGGGTCAATTACAATGGAATTTGGTGACTTCGCATGCCTGCGGAATGGGTGATGAGGTGCCGAAAGAGATGGTAAAATTGATGATTTTGTTAAAGATTCAAGGCATTTCTCAAGGCCACTCTGGAGTGCAGTTAGCAACTGTTCAACGGCTACTTGATTTTTACAACGAGGGTGTTTATCCAGTAATATATGAGCAAGGTAGTTTGGGAGCGTCCGGCGATTTAGCGCCATTGGCACATTTGAGTTTACCTCTATTGGGTGAAGGGGAAGTGGACTTTAAAGGAGAACGAATTTCTGGAAAGCAATTAAACCATAAAATGGATTGGGAGCCAATTCAGTTACAATCGAAAGAAGGATTGGCCTTGTTGAATGGAACACAATTTATGTCTGCATATGCTACCAATTTATTGTTGCGTTTGAAACATTTGAAAAAATGGAGCAATCTAGCAGCTGCAGCATCTTTAGATGCATATGATGGTAGAGTAGAGCCATTTGATCATTTGGTACATCAAGTTCGTCCACATGCCGGACAGTTGTCCACTGCAAAAACAATGTTGGAGAATTTAGAAGGAAGCGAAATTGTGCAGCGCGACAAAGCGCATGTTCAGGATCCTTACTGTTTCAGATGTATACCACAAGTGCATGGAGCATCTTCTGATGCTATCAATTATGCAATCGGAGTGGTGGAAACGGAAATCAACTCAGTAACGGATAACCCGACGATATTTATTGAAGATGACAAGGTAATTTCTGCTGGAAACTTTCACGGTCAACCGTTGGCATTAGTATTAGATTTTCTAGCAATTGCTACGGCAGAATTAGCTTCAATTTCTGAAAGAAGGGTTTATAAGTTAGTTTCGGGTACTAGAGAATTACCTGCTTTTTTGGTGAAGAAGCCTGGGTTGAATTCAGGCTTTATGATTGCTCAATATTCAGCTGCTTCAGCGGTAAGTCAAAATAAACAATTGGCAACACCAGCATCTGTTGACACCATTGACTCTTCAAACGGACAAGAAGATCATGTTAGCATGGGAGCAAATGCAGCAACTAAACTAAAAAGAGTAGTGGATAACCTAGAAAAGATAATAGGAGTTGAGTGGTTTACTGCTTGTCAAGGATTAGATTTTAGAACGGAAAAAAGCTCAGTTAAAGTGGAGGCTATGAAAGCTAAATTCAGATTTGAAGTTCCTTTTATTGAAGAAGATTTGGTGATGTATCCGTTGATGGCGAAGAGTAGAGAGTTTGTGGTAAATAACTAATAAATGCAATTTTCGAGGTTTTCACCAGTCCCCTATTGTTTCTCTGGAGTATCCAATATTTTTAAATTTATTAAGAAGGGATTTCTTGATGAGAAATGTGGTATACAAGTGATTTAATCTCTTACAACTACCTATTTGAGTAATTCTGGATTGAATAATTAGACTATCATTTCTTGTTATTGCTGTTTTTGTCATTTTTGGATAACCGCATCCTCCTAGACTGACATACTCTGCAATTAAAACATACTTATTAAAGTCAATATCTGAACATGATTGATCAGACTCTTCGAATAAATCTTGATATTTTAGTTTAGATTCAATAATTAACTTTATTCGATATTGACATTCCGTTCATTAACCTCAAATGAATCATTTTTGTCTACATATTCTATAGGAAGCAAGAACCAATAAATGCATTCGTATTCAATTTGACAATTACCATCTCTTGTAAATTCAGTATCCAAGGTTAGCACTTCATCTTGTTTTGTAATTTCATAGTAGGGCTTTCAAAGCTTCTTACATATTTTCTTAAACCAACTAGAACGTTTTGTTTGAAATCTATTTCTGGAAGCTTTATTTTTTTACAGCTCTTATCTTCCCAATCTATAACAACATATTTAATGTTTCTTAGCTCCTTTTTTTTTCGAATTACATGAAACTCACTATTCAAAAACAAGCAAGGATAATCTAATTGATCTGAAGGTATATTAATTGGATCGAATTCTTCTACCTGAGCAGTAACTGAAATCGATATTAGTGAAATAAAAGTAAAAATGATAAGTCGTATCATATTCGATAATAGTGATTTATCATCTGTTTAAATATAAAATAAAAGTTATTTGGCATAAAAAAAGGATAATTTAGGTTCAAATTATCCTTTTTTATCTTCTTTTTGAATATTACAAATCTTCAAAGTTCACATCAGAAAATCCACCAGCTGGTTTCACTTCGACTGGTTTGATTTCTTCAACTTTTTCTGTTTTATCTTCTTTCGACTCCCTTTGCTTGTCTAGTTCGGCACGTGTAACAATTTCTTTGCCTCCGTTCAGATCAGAAATTTTATCAAGCGTTCCTTGCAAATTCTCTTGAAAGCTTGCAAAGTCTTCGGGATATAAAAATAGTTTGTGTTTTTCGTAAAAGAATTTACCGTTTTCGTTGTTGAACCTTCTTTTACTTTCAGTGATTGTTAAGTATAAATCTTCTGATTTAGTAGACTTTACATCAAAGAAATACGTTCTATTTCCCGCTCTTAGCGATTTTGAGTAAATATCATCGGTTCTTCGCTTTGAACCCTCGTTCTCATTATCCATCTTCAAGTGTAATTTTTTATTCTATAGCTTTTGCATTTTGTTAACCTAACAAATCTAATAAAAAAAATGAATCAATTGACAGTATTACTGCAGCTAAGCACTTACAAGGAAATATTGAGTTATTTACGAATTGGGAATTATCAATTAAACGATGTTGTGCACAGTAAAACTTGTTTATTGGTTAAAACCTCTTATCAGATGAGTTGGAATTCTAAATTTTACACTACCTCTTTCTCATCTTCCAATAATTGTTTCTGATAGGTATCAAAATAAAGTCCTTCTGCGGCAATTAGTTCCTCATGTGTTCCTTGTTCAGCAATTTGTCCTTCGTCTAGTACCAAAATACGATTAGCATGTTTTACAGAAGAAATTCTATGACTGATAATGATCGAAGTTGAATTCTTCATGAGTTGTTTTAAATTGCTCAATATCTCTTCTTCTGTCTCAGTATCCACAGCCGATAAACAATCATCGAAAATCAATATCTTAGGCTCATCTATAATAGCTCTAGCAATAGACATTCGCTGTTTTTGGCCTCCAGAAAGTGTTATTCCTCTCTCCCCTAAAATTGTATTGTACTTGTCTTTAAACGTTTCTATGTTCGAATGAATAACTGCTTTTTTAGCAGCATTCTCAATTCGTTCTTGAGGAATATTTTGGTCGTGCAATCCAAATGAGATATTATTTTTAATGGTTGTTGAAAATAGAAACACTTCTTGCGGAACGTACCCGATCTCGCTTCTTAAATTATTTAAATTGACAGATTTAATGTCTCTGCCATCAATTAAAATTTCTCCACTTGTAGCGTCAAAAAGCCTGCAGACTAGGTCGGCAATAGTAGATTTTCCCGAGCCTGTCTCTTATACACATCTCCGAGCCCACGAGACAGGCAGAAATCTCG
>CAJXRL010000102.1 GCA_913059105.1 uncultured Flavobacteriales bacterium | reverse complement strand
CTACACAGAGTAGATCGTCGGCAGCGTCAGATGTGTATAAGAGACAGGTATATTACGATGTAACGCATACAGCAAAAGCCGTCATTTATGTGTACAAAAGGCCATTTACATGGAAGAAAAAAGAATGGAAAATTTTTGGCGCTGTTGCGGGAACCTCGATCGCCGTTTCGTTTTTGGACGAACCGATAAATGATTATTTTAAAAAGAACCAAACCCATTTTCAAAATGAAGTAGCAAGCTTTGGAAATTTTATGGGTCAACCCGAGTACCAGGGTCCATTTTTAGTAGCTTTCTGGGGGCTAGGGGTGACTTCCAATAATGAATGGATACGAACTACAAGTACCATGTTGGCTGCTTCAATGGCTGCTTCTGGAATGATACAAACATTTAGTAAAGAAGCTGTGGGTAGAGCGAGACCAAGCAGTGGTGATGGCAATACTTCATTCAAACCTTTTGGAGGTAAAGCTTATCATTCCTTCCCTTCAGGGCATACCATGCTTTCTATATCCAGCTCTTGGATAATGGCTAGGCAAGTTAATTTCCTGCCACTTAAAATAGTTTTTTACACTATTCCCGCTATAGTGGGCTGGTCTAGGTTATATAACAATGCACATTGGTTTTCTGATATTATACTGGGTTCAGCTTTAGGAATTGCTAGTGCAGAAGCAGTTATTCGATATTATTCTACTATCAAGAAAAAAGACCGCAGTCAAGCAGGTTTAACTGTCTTGCCAAGAGGAGATGGAGTTTCGTTAATTTATCGATTCTAAGAGATTACTGCTTCCTTACTTATATTTCAAAAATCTAGTTGTTCTCAACTGATTAAGGAGTTTATATAATTAATTCAAAAAGAAATGAATACAAAAATAATAATGATTTCAAGCGCTGTGTTTTTAGGCGCAATAGGGCTCGGTCTATCTTTTTTACCAGATGATATTATCTCCGGTATTGGCGTAGCATCAAACCCCATTTCAACTATGTCTTTTCAATTGTTGGGAGCACTATACCTAGGCTTCGCCATGTTAAACTGGATGGCAAAGGGGGCTTTAATTGGGGGGATTTACAATAAGCCTATTGCTGTAGGAAATTTTATGCATTTTGCAGTTGGTGCACTTGCTTTGGTTAAAATTAGTTTGAATATCCAATCCCAATCAGAAATTGTTATTTCACTCACGGTTGTATATGTTATTTTCGCAGTACTGTTTGCGTATGTTTTTAGAACTAATCCACCTCAAATAGGAAAAGATAAATAGAAATTTATAAGGTACGTCGAACGATGCGTTTCTTGGCTTTTCGGCTGGAACATCAAATAATTTTAAATAAATAAGATGAAAGACGAGTTTAGAGCATTTATATCGAATTTTCCATATTTGAATGCTGAAGAAACTGAGATTATAGTTGAAAATACACTACTTAGAGAGTTTAAGAAAGGAAGTGTTCTATTAAAAGAAGGAAGCATCTCTAAAGAATGTTATGCAATAGTTAGGGGGTGTGTAAGGGAATTTTACATAAAAGAAGGTCTGGAAAAAACGACTGCATTTTTTACAGAGGGTCAATCCGTAAATTCTTTTTCCAGCTATACGAATATGGTGCCGTCAAAACATTATTTAGAATGCTCTGAAGATTGCCTTTTAACAGTTGGCAATCAATCGTTGGTTGATCAAATGTGTGAACGTATTCCGCGATTAGCTGAATTCATAGGAAATGAAGTCCAGAAAGATGCAGGAGAACTTCAAGAGAGAATGGCCTCTTTTATGACCTCCTCTCCTGAAGAGCGTTTTTCAGACTTAATGGAACACAATCCTGGCTTAATGAATCGAGTTCCTCAACATCAAATTGCGAGTTATTTGGGCGTAACACCTGAATCGTTAAGCCGAATTAAAAAGCGAACGTATAGCAAGAAAGAATGAAGCTACTTAAGTTGCAGGACTATTTTTTACGCCTTTAATTAGAAGCCAAAAGGCGAACCAGAACTCTGCTACTACAGCTAAAACAAGCAAAGAAGAAAATATAATTGTCAAAAGCTCTGAGTTTACAAATAGAAGCTGAATAAAGCTATCTCCGGCATAACCAATGGCTCCAATTAGCATTAATATGCCCAACAATTTTGGCGTTTTATTTGATTTTTGAATAACATAGCCAAGCGTAAAAAGATGAACTGCAAAGAAAACCTGCCATGCCAATTCTCCATATTTATGTGCCTTTAAGAAAAGAAGCGATACAGATTCTAACTGAACAGAGCTAAAAGTGCTGAGGTAATCAGGTTGAGTCATTAGAATTGAAGGAATCATGTAATTGATAAGATTTATTCCCATAACGATGGCCATAGCCAGTCTAGAATATGTTGCAAGAAGTATTGCTGTTGAGCTAACTGATTTAAACAGTTGATACAGCATCACGGTAAGTAGAATTTCTAGAACCAGTACGGCAATATCACCTGCAATGCCCCACCTGAATAATGCTTGATGATCAATTAAATTCTGAAAAGTGAGGGTGGCATTTCCTTCGGCAACAATTTCACTTGGCATATAGCCGATACTAAATCCGCCTATTACGGCAATAATGAGATAAATAAGACCAGCTAATTTCGAATATGCTTTTCCTTGAGTTTGAAGTTTTGAGTGTATCATTTTTTACGTTTTATTTTACGCAAAGGTGATACTCAATAGAAATTAATGCATTGACTTAAGATAAGAAATGAGTTTCTAGGATGAAATTGACGGAATAAGATGTTTAAGAATAAAAAAAGCGGAGCATAAAATGCTCCGCTTTTTCAAATTTTAATGGTATGATTCTTTTAAAGACTCCAGCGGCTATTAATTTCACAACCACTTGAGCGCAGTAATGCAAGAATAGGGCAGCGGCTATCCACCTTATTTCCTAATTCTTGAACTTGGGCTTCGCTTAAGTCACCGTGAACAACCGCAGTCATTCTAACTTTTTTATAACTGCCATTCGAATGGTCGGCCATGCCCATAAAGCCAGCTAAGTCCAAATCTATCTCAAGATCAATATCGATGGTTGTAATATTTAATGAGAGTTCTTCTGCCACTACCTGGGCTTGTTCGTTTTGACAACCGGCTAGTGACGCTGCAAAATACTGCATAGGGTTTGCACCAGTGTTTGAACCGCCTTCTTCAGTAGGTTCATCTAACTGAAGACTCCATTCTGTATCTACAATGTCAACTTTTGTAGGCCAACCGGATCCCTGAGCTTTTGCTTTAAATGTTTCTACGTGCTGATTTTCTTTTGCCATATTGTTTCTAAATTATAAATTTTTCAAATCGTTGCAACGATCTCAGCCTGTAATATCAGCATTCTTATATTCATTGAGTAATTTTAAATACCCAAAGTTACTTCAGCCGACAAATATTGAATATTCAATCGTTCTCTATTATCTAGTTTACCTTTTCGGCAAACCATTTTTTAGCTTCACTCTTTTTTCGTCGAGAAATAGGAAGAATAGCCTTGTTTTTTAGGATGAGCGTGTCTGCTTGTAAATCATCTACGGCATTTGAATTGATGAGGTAAGAGCGATGAGGACGAAAGAAACCTTTGTCTGAGAGCAGTTCTTCAAAATATCCTAAGGTTTTAGAAGAAAGCTCTTTTGTTCCATTTTTTTGATGAATAAGGCTATAATTTCGATCTCCTTCCATGTACAGTATATCTTTCAACGCTAGGCGAAATGTACCATTTTGAGTTTCTAATATTAGCTTTTGTTCGCTAGTAGACTTCTCTTTGATATTGTCAATCGCCAGTTGGATTTTGGACCCTTGGTCTAGGTAACGGTTGGACTTAAATCGTTTGATAGCTTGAGCCAGTTCTTTCTCATTTATGGGTTTTAATAAATAATCTAACGCGTTGAAGCGAAAAGCTTTGATGGCATAATGACTATGAGCTGTTGTAAATATAGTTTTGAAATTAAGGTTGTCAATTTTATCGAGCATCTCAAAACCATTCATATTAGGCATTTCAATGTCCAGGAAAAGTAAATCTGGTTTTAACTGTTCAATTTTTTGAAGCCCATCTGTTCCATCATTTGCAATATCAATAATTTCTATTTCAGGATAATACTCCCGAAGTAGGTCAGAAAGTATTTGAACAATAAAACGATCATCATCAATTAATAGCGTTCGAATTTTTTCCATAAAGAGAGTAGGGTAGTTGCCTTTTGCCAAAGTACCATTTATTTATGGGCGATGAATACAACCGTTTGATAATTCAAACCTTCATTTGATAAGTAAATATTGTAGTTAAATGTTGATGTTCTATTTTAGCTTTATTAATTAAAAACAAAAAAAATGAATACTGAAAATCCAACCATCTTTATTGTCGATGATGAACCATTATTAACCAAAATGCTAGGCGATTATATTCAAGAAGAAAACCCTTCTTGTGAAGTGATAAGTTTCCAAACGGGGGAGGAATGCCTGAAAAATTTAGATCTACTACCTGACGCAATTGTGTTAGACTATCACTTGAATTCGAAAGAGAAGGAAGCTGCTAATGGAATTGACATTTTGAAAGAAATTAAAAAAATAAGGAAATCTTTGCCTGTAATTATGCTATCTAGCCAAGAAAATTATGGAGTGGCATCGCGAACGATTATGCATGGAGCGGTGCATTATGTTGTCAAAGGAAAAGAAGCTTTTCATGAGATTAGTGAACTATTAAAAGCTAATATATAATGATGGTAGATCTTAGTTTCTTAGAGTCCTTTTCAAGAGGGGACAAATCCAAAATGAAGCGATATATAAAAATGTATTTGGACGTATCGCCTTCTATTTTTCAACAGATGAAAACTGCCGGTGAAGCAAAAGATTGGGAATCATTAAGGATTAATGCCCATTCCTTAAAACCTCAGGTAGACTATATGGGCATAGCTAGCCTAAAGGAATGTTTGGTAAAAATTGAAGGGGATATAACTGAAGGGAAAGTTGATCGTTTAGAGAAACTATATTATGAAGCCTTGGAATTGCATGCTGAATCTAAAGTGTATTTAGAAAAATACATTGAAGAATCATAGCACTGTAGAAATGGACTCAACTATAATTGCTAATCTGTAGCCAATTTTAGAAAATTATACTCATGAAAAAAATAGTTGTATTATTATTCTGTGTGTGCACATCTCTTGTGCTTTTTTCACAGGTAAAAAAAGATTCGCTTTGGGCACTATGGTCAGACACCAGTTTATCATCTGAAATAAGGTTAAAAGCTATTGGCTCTTTATATAATGATGGCGATGGTATGTATAATCCTGATAATGATGATACAGCATTTTATCATGCTCGATTGCTTTATGATTTTGCTAAGGAAAACAATTCCAAGAAGTGGATGTCTGAAGGCCAATTAAATCAAGGAAATTATTACTTTAAAAAGGGAGATTTAAAAGCTAGAGAGTATTATATCGAAGCAATTAAATTGGCCGAAGAAGTTGATGCTAAGAAAAGTATAGCCGGGGCTTCCTATAATCTAGGACTCACATATTTAAAACAAGGTGATTTTGTAAACGGTTTTCCTGCCTTTACGAAAGCCGCAAAAAACTTTGAAGCAATTGGTAGTAAAATGCTGCAATCCAAATCTTACGATAAAATAGGGATGATGTATGGCCAACAGCAAGATTCAAAAAGTATTGACTATTTAAATAAGGCAATAGTAATTCGAGAGGAATTGATTAAAACCGATTCAAACTTGAGAGACAAGATGGTTTTAGCGATGATGAAACAATCTGTAACCTTCATGCAAAAACAAATTGATCTGTTGGCAAGTCAAAAAGCAGGCCTTAAAGAAGTTTCCAAAGATGAATTAACGGAAGATTCAAAAAAGCAAGCTGATGAAATTTCAGAAATAATAGACGATTTAGGATTGGATTCAAATTCGGCTTTAGCATTGTTAAATGAGGGAAAAAAAGCATTAGAGAAGGGGAATAAAGCAAAGGCAAAAGAATATTTCGCTAAAGGTATTAAAGCATCAGAGGCTGAAGGCAACAATTTAACAACATCTAGTTATCTCTCTATGGCAGCGAGTTCTTTTCAGAATGTAAATGATTCTGTTTCAGCCATTCCTTATCTAAAAAGAGGATTGGAATATGCCCAGATGGAAAATGAATTTACTACTATCGGTCAGTTTTCTTTTATTCTTTATGAAACGTATAAAGGTATAGGCAATTATAAAAAATCTCTAGAGATGTTTCAGCTTTCATTGAGCATGAGAGATTCTATTCTAAATATTGAAAATGCCAAGGCCGTAATTGAACAACAAGTACAGTCTGATTATGAAAAGAAAAGAATAATTGACGATTTAGAAAATGAAAAATTAATAGCTATTGAAATCCAAAAGAAAGAAAATCAACAAAAGTTGTCCATTGCAATTGGAATAGGGTTGTTGCTAATATCCATCTTAGCCATATTGATTTTTAATCGCTTGAAAGTGACTAAAAAGCAAAAGGCAATAATAGAAGAACAAAAGAAAAAGGTAGAACAGTCTGAAAAATACAAAGAACAGTTTTTGGCCAATATGAGTCATGAAATTCGAACGCCAATGCATGCTATTTCCGGTATGGTTAAAATCTTGGAACGAAAGAAACATTACCCCGCTCAAGAAAATTTCTTAAAAGCAATGAGAACAAGTTCTGACAATTTGATCGTTATTCTCAATGATGTATTAGACATTTCAAAAATTGAAGCAGGGAAATTAGACATTGAGAGTATTCCAATAAAGCCAGCTGCTATTATTGAGAATGTAATGCAGATTATGAAATTTAAAGCTGAGGAAAAAGGCTTGCTAATGTCTTCGAAAATTGAAGAAAATGTACCTGCTATTCTAATGGGAGATCCGACTCGTTTGAATCAAATTTTAATTAACCTCGTTGGGAACTCCATTAAGTTTACTGAAAAAGGGAAGGTAGAAATTGGACTCTGTGTAGTAGGTGATAGGATGAAATTTGGCATTAGCGATACCGGAATAGGAATCCCAAAAAATAGGATTGACAAAATATTTGGGGCTTTTGAGCAAGCAAAAGATTCAACCAGCAGAAATTATGGAGGCACTGGCCTAGGTTTGAGTATAAGCCAGCAATTAACTGAATTGCAAAACGGGAAAATATGGGTAGAGAGTGCAGAAGGAAAAGGTAGTACTTTTTATGTTGAACTACCTTTAGTTACAGCTGCTGCGGATGCTACAGGCCAAGACCTAATTACAGAGGATCATTTAAAATCAATGGCTGAATCGCTTAGCGGTGCGCGTATTTTATTGGTAGAAGACAATGCTTTCAACCAAATGATTGCTCAAGACGATTTAAACTATTACATAAAGGATGTAGCAATAGATACTGTTGAGAATGGGAAGTTAGCAGTTGAGCATTATACTGCCAATAGCTATGATCTTATTTTAATGGATGTTCAAATGCCAATTATGAATGGCTTTGAGGCGAGTCAGAAAATTAGAGAACTGGAAAAAGAAATAGGAAATGGAAAAAGGATTCCAATTATAGCCATGACAGCAAGTTTATTGAAAACAGAAATTGATAGCTGTTTGTCGGCAGGAATGGATAATTACATTCCTAAACCTTACCAATCAGAAGAATTGATTGGCCCTATTTACACTGAACTAATCGAAAATAGGAAATGAAAAGTTTAATCGTCTCTATTTTTCTAATTATTGGATTTTCTTCATCTGCACAAATTAATTTAGATAGTCTATACCAAGTTTGGCAGGACAAAAACCAAGAAGATTCTGCTCGTTTTAAAGCTATGGAAAGCTTTGCTTGGGATGGTTATTTATTTACCAAACCTGATACCGCTTATATTCTTATGGAGGAGCTTAAGGTATTGGCTCAACAAAAGGAGAACAAAAAATGGGAGGCACGAGCACTTGGTATCCAAGGTGTAGGTTTTATAGTTCAAGGGAATTTTTCTTTAGCCTTAGAGCATGATTTAAAAAGCCTAAAAATTTATAAGGAAATAGACTTTAAAGAAGGGATTGCTCATAGTTTTAATGATATAGGCGTTATATATAAGAATCTAGACAAGCCATCTAAAGCTTTGGATTATTTCACTCGCGCTTTAGAAATAAGATTGGAGATAGGAGCTAAAGCAAATATTCCATCATCTTATAACAATATTGGAGTAATTTATTCTATTCAAGGAAATAATCTTGAAGCGATTACTTTTTTTACAAAAAGTATTGACTTCGCTAAAGAAATTGGTGACAAAGAAGAGATGATAAACCCATTATATAATGTTGCCGAAGAGTACTATTTGTTGGGAGACACTATTAAGGCTTTAAATTGTATCAACAGAAGTTTAGAAATAAGCAAGGATATTTCACATGCTGATGGGATGATAAGTGCTTATTATTTTATTGGCATGGTTTATTTAAATCAAGAGATGGTTTCTGAAGCTTTCAAATATGCTACAAATTCATTGAGTTTAGCACAAGAAGTTGGCTATCGAAGAGGTGTTAAGGATGCCGCGAGCCTACTAAAAAATATTTATAAATATCAAGAACTTGGATTGAAAGCGTTGGATATGTATGAGCTCGAAATTCAGATGCGCGATAGTTTAAATAGCGAAGAAGCCAAGAAAGGCTTGATTCAAATGGAGGTCGAGCATGAATATGAAAAGAAGGAATTACTCTGTCTCTTATACACATCTCCGA
>CAJXRL010000101.1 GCA_913059105.1 uncultured Flavobacteriales bacterium | reverse complement strand
GTCGGATATTATTGGAGGTGCGATTCTTGGATTACTGATCGCTTTTCTTGTTCACCGTATCGCCGCTCCAATTCTAAACTATTTTAAGCATGCTTAAAAGTGTACTGTTAATATTTTTGGGTGGGGGATTAGGAGCTGTAGTTCGCTTTTTAATTGGAAAATTTTCTACACAGTTTTTTGAAACTAATTTTCCTCTTGGTACGCTAGTGGCCAATGTTATTGCCTGTGGTTTATTGGGATTGTTTGTGTATCAGTTTAACATGAAGCTAGATGCCAACCAAAAAGCATTGTATTTATTTTTGGTAATTGGTTTTTGCGGAGGCATGAGTACTTTTTCTACCTTTAGCGTTGAAACCTTTGAATTGCTGAAACAAGGTAATATTACATTTGCAATTTTGAATTTAGCCATAAGCATTGGAGCAGGCATTGGTGCCTTAGTCATGCTTTTCAAACAACAATAAGCTATGAAAGTTAGATTTTTAGTGCTAGTCTTAATTTTAGGACTTTATAAAATTGATGCGCAAGAAACGCAACAACCTAAATTAATTGTGGGCATTGTAGTGGATCAAATGCGGTACGATTATTTGACAAAATTTTACAACGATTTTGGAGAAGATGGTTTCAAACGATTATTGCGTGAAGGACTAAATTGCAAAAACGTTCACTATACCTACAAACCTACCTATACCGGACCTGGACATGCAACCATATTTACAGGAACTTCTCCTTCAGTACATGGTATCGTGGGCAATAACTGGTTCGAACGTTCTGAGAAAGAGTCGGTTTATTGCGTTAAACTGAACGATGGAGATTCTTCTTCTTTTAGTCCTAAACGTCTTTTAGTAGAAACTTTTGCGGATGCCCTGAAACAGCATTCCAATTTTAACTCTAAGAGTTTTGGTATTTCCTTGAAAGATAGAGGGGCTATTTTGCCGGCAGGTCATTTGGCAGATGGGGCATATTGGTTTAGTAGTGAAAAGGGGGTTTGGCAATCCGATGCATATTATTTAAATAATAATCCGGTTTGGTTGCAAGAGTTTAATGCGCAAGATTATTCGAAACGCTATTTAAGCGAAGGTTGGACTTTGTCTCAATCAATTTCTGAGTACAGCGAAAGTGCTCCAGATTTGAATAGCTACGAATTTCCGTTGACTAAAAATTCTAAGACCACCTTTCCTTATGATTTGGTAAAAGCTCAGAAAGAGTCAGATTGGGGAATTTTGAAAAAAGTACCGCAGGGTAATCAGATGAGTGCTGATTTATTTAAACTCTTAATAGAAAAGGAACTCATTGGGAAAGATGATTATACTGATTTTGTATCGTTAAGCTTTTCAGCTACAGATTATGTTGGGCATATTTTTGGGGTGCAATCGGTTGAGGTGCATGATACTTATATAAAATTAGATAAAACCATTGCTGATATACTTCAGTTCTTAGACAATAATGTAGGGAAGGAAAAATATACACTCTTCTTAACGTCAGATCATGGTGCTGGAATGCCAAGAGCTTATTTAAAGGAGAAAGGCATACCATCTGGAAAGCTAGACGGGCGTGAGATCTCGAAAAATTTGAAGAGGATTGCCGTTCAAGAAGGTGTTTCTGAAGATTGGATTGCGAGAGTAATGAATTTGAACGTTTATTTCAATGATAGTTTAAAAGCGACGGAAGAGGAAAAATACCAGCGACTAAAATTGAAATGCTCACAGTGGTTAAACAAGCAAAAAGGAATTGCTCGAGTAGTTGACCTAGAAAATATTTCTGATTCAGAAGATAAACGTGAAAAAATGGTTTTAGAAGGAGTGCATCCTAAACGAAGTGGAGATTTAGTTTTAGTGGAAGAGGCAAATTGGTCTTCGTACACAGATAAGGGGTCTACACATGGTTCGCCATATGAGTATGATACTCATGTGCCGTTGCTGTTTTATGGTTTCGGAATTCCAAAAGGCGAAGTTTTAAGTGCTCATCCTGTTCGTTCTATTGTGCCCTCCTTATCTCTTTTGTTTGGATTTCAAACCAATGGGGTTGTACAAACAGAACCAATTCAAGAATTATTCGAATAAAAAAACCCTTGAAGTTGTCCAACTTCAAGGGTGCAAAATTTATTTCCCGTTTTGATTCTCTCCAAAACTATTTATTAACCAATTAAACCAGATGAGGATATGAAATGATGGGATTTTGCTTGAGTGATATAGCGGTAGTAGTAGTAGTATTTATGCTTCTTACGAAGCTGCTAATCAAGTGTTCGCTCTTAGATATTCTTTTTGTTTGGTGTCTTTCTTTAATCTGTAAGTCAAAGTTGTAAGGTTCAACATTTAATTCACTTACTTGTAAGCGTTGGAATGCAAGTGTATTTACTTCGATACTGCCTTTTAATACAGCATACTTTAAACTGTTGTCGAAAATGTTTTTCATAAACATGCGCTCAATGCTAAAAGGTAATGTTTCAATTTGTGCTTTGCAGGTTTCAAACAATTCACTTAAGGTCCATTTGTTTTCGTTTAACAATTGCGTCTGTCCACAGTGGTTTGCCAATACTAGCATCGAAGTATTTAAAATACATGCTGAAACTCTATTTTCGTTTTCAAGGTGAATGTTTCTAATTTCTTTGTAACCTGCAACAAGGTCTTTAATTGTGTAGTCTTTTAAATTTTCACCTAAAAAGTCTGAAATTTTAGAATTTAACTTTTCAAAGGCTGTGTACGCTTTGTTGTTGTTAATTTCAATTTCGTTGTACTTATTATATAGGTGATCGTAAACTGCATGTAATGGAGTACCAATGCTGCTCTTTTCTAATTCGTTTAATAGCTCAGCAGATTCTTGCTCTAGCTCATATCTTTTCATTTGGTGAAACAACCCTTCTAGTCTTGTTACTTTTTTTGCCTTTGATTCGTATTTCTCTTCGTGTATTGCAAAGTATACATCAGCTAAAAATTGATCTCTTGAGCTTTCTGCTTTTAATCCGTAGAAATCTAAAATGGCTTGAAATATTGGTCTTTCCTTTTTAGGGTAGTTGTTGTTATCTAAAACGCAGCTTTCTAAAATTTCCTTTTTAGATTCTCCAAAAAGCATGCTGCTAAACACCGATAAAGTGGAACTATTGTACGCCACTTTTGATTGTAAGTCAGTTTCGACAGCCAGTTGTTGCATGGTTGTCAGCTGATTGAGAAGGGTAGATACTGATAGCATAGTCGTGAGTTTTTCTGATTACACTGTAAATGTATCCACACTACTTAGCTATACATAGGACAAATGCCCAAAATATTGGACAATTAAATCGGTTAAATTTAACGCAAAAATGCACCTAACTATTTTGTTAAAAAACAGTTAGGTGGTATTATATTGGACTTTAGAATTGTCGATATTTATAGTAGAAACTACTACTCTCCTGAACCTTGTACTCCAGGATCTTCCCAAGGATTTCCATGACCACCATCTAGGTTTCCTTGTGCCATTTCAATTTGATTATTTAATTCTGTTTCAGAAAAATTTTGAAAATCGGCAGGAGAACCGTAACCTAGTAAGCTGATCAATAGAGTAATTAGAGTAATCATAAGTAGTATGTATTTAGTATTTTGGTTCCACAAACATAATAATGTTTATAACTAATATTTTGGACAAAAAGGCTGATATTGGGACAATTAAATGGATACTAAATAAGAACTTTGAATTTCAACTTTCTAGGTAGGAGTCTTTTCTCTATTTTCGCTTGGACAATAGGAATGGAAAAAGAGAGATATTTAAATCAGTTGCTAGACTTAATAAAGGTCCTCAAAGGACCAGAAACAGACGTAGCAAGAAAACATTTGAAGGCTTATGAATCTAATCATACGGTAAATCGTATGAAAATGTTTCATTTATACAAATATATCAAAATTAATGAGATACGAGATTATAATAAGTTGAAAAAGCGTGTATCTCCCGATTCGACGGACGAATCCTTTAATAAATTAATTCGCAGGACAACAGAAAGGTTGCAAGAATCCTTGATTGTTGATGTAAATATTCGTAGGAAAGGTGCATATAGTGATGTTTTTCGCAAGCGATTTTTTTTAAGAAAACAAATTATGCAAGCTCAGATAATTATGGGTCGAGGCTTAAGAGGTCGTGCTCTTGATTTATTCGAGTCGATAATTAGGAATGCGAAGAAGTTTGAATTGTATGATGAGTTAGTCGAAGCTCTGTATTTTAAGCAGTTAATTAATACAAACTCACATGGTATAAAATATTTTGATAGTGTTGAAAAGGAGATTGAGTTTTATGAAAATTGTAGATCACTATTGCGCAGGTCGAAAAAAGTTCGAGAAGTTTTTAATGCCAAAGGATTTGCAAGTTTTAATAGGTCACAAGAAATAAGTGAGTTAGAGAGAGAGATTAAGAATATATCAACATACTATTTAGAGACGAATTCAAGTAATATTCAAAGTAATTATTATCTTTTGAAAATTGAATTGGAGAAAATAAAAGGAAATCCAGTTGATGAATTGATTAAAGGATTTATTGAATTATTGGAGAATTCTCCAGCGGTATATTCTAAAGTTAGAATTGCATTTATGTATAATGAACTTGCTGTTGCATTACTAAATGGTTTTCGTTTTATTGAGGCAAAAGATAGTTTTGAAAGATTGGATAATCAAAATAATAATGCAACACTTGTTGATGTACTTAGAATGATTACTTATTTTAAAACGATTATTCTACTAGGAAAAGAAGTTGTTATTACTAAAATTGTGAGAAGGTTAGAAGTAAGTGGGTTTTATAGCAAGTTTAAACTTCAATCGTCAATAATTATCTATTATCAATCAGTTTCACAATTTCTTCAGAAAGACTATTCTAATAGTCTTCAATTGTTGCAATCTAAAAACGAAATCGAAAAAGACAAGGAAGGCTGGAACGTTTGGATTCGAATTATGCGTTTGCTGTGTTCTATTGAAATGTTGAAACTGAACATGATTGATTATGACATGGAGAGCTTTCGGAAATATTTGGAGCGAACGGGCAAGCAGTATGAAGTGCGAGAAAGAGATAAGCTAGTGCTGAAAGTGCTTTTGGAATTGGACAAAAACGATTATAATTTTAGTATCACGGCAATCGTTGTAGCAAAGGAATTGGAAAAGCTTAAATCAACCGATAAACAATATGCTTGGAATCCAGATTCCCCCGAACTAATCCTTTTCCACGATTGGTTTGAGGCCAAGCTTTTAAAAAAGGAATATGAACCAAACTTTGAAGTGTATCGAGAAGCTATGAAACAGGTGGAAGCCGTGGATTAGAATGGTTCGTTATTCTTCCTCGTAATGACCTTACTCATTGTCATTGCGAACGAAATGAAATGAAGTGCGGCAATCTGGTTTTGTTGGAACAGATCGCCGCAGTCGCACTTCACTTCGTCTCCGCTCAGTGTAAACTTTCCTCTCAGTGTGACAAGCGATCACGTTCCATGAACAAGATTTCTTCATACCCGTAATGCTCGTTGTGTCTGTCATTGCGATCGACAATAGGAGAGAAGCAATCTGGTCAATTAAAAACAAAGGGTTTATGGAAGTGGTTCCTTGAAATCGTTTTGTGAAGAATGCTGTAAAAATTTAGAGTGTTTGGAAAGTTTAGAGCGGTGCTCGAAAATCATCTAACCTGACTTAAGTTTTACAAATTCAGAAGAAAAGAGAATTCGAAGGACGAGTTTTTTTGTTTAGCTCAATTCCTTTAGATTGATTGGTGTTCGTGAATCTACGATTTCGTTTTTTGACGGACAAAAAATGAAAAAGAGAAATTGAAGAGAATGAAGCAGACTACCAGTTATCAATTACAATAGCGTCTTTCATTTTTTTTATAGTAATTTTCAAGAGGATGTTATTGAGGTAATTGTAGTTTTTGTCGGTAGAATCGGGTCAGATTTATGAATTGAAAAATTATAGAGTTTATTGAGTCAGTAGTGTCTTACGATAAGAAAGTATAGAACTTACAAAAGGAATGAGAACTAAATATTGAAGTGTTCCAGGAGGCGATGAAAAATGAATGATTTAGAAAAATTATTGTTACTCTTAAATGTGTTGAAAGTAAATGAATTTGATGAACTAATTCGTAATGTGAAAGGTAATTCTGATCTCCAGCAGGATCAAAAAATGCAATGGATTGATTCGTTGAATTTATTTGTAATCAAAAAAAATCAAAAGAATACCTCGCTTAAGCATAATTTAAAACCGTTAATTGACTTTCCTACGGTTCAAATAATCTATGAAAATTTACTCACTATATCCGCAATTGAAAAATCATTTGAGGGATATAATATGTTACAATATAAAACACGTAGGTTGCTATTGCTTGTACCTATATTAATTTCAAGGAGTGGACATTCTTTAGCAGAGAGTTTGTTAGAAAACATATTGAAAACATGTAAAGAGAATGAGTTTTATTCTGAACATGTTGAAGCGCTACAAATTTATCGCCATCAATTAGCAGTCAAGAAAGATTCAAAGAAATTTAATAAGTCAAAAACCAATTTTGAGAAAGTCACATTGAGTAGAAATTTGAAAGAGAAAACGAGAGACATTCATATAAATTTTCTGTTTACGGATGATATTAACTTAAGCTTAGAATATAAAAAAATAAAAAAGGATTTAGATTTCATTGAGAATGCTGGTGTTACAATAGGCTCAAAGAGCATACAGGCGTATCATTTATTAATTAGCATTGATTACTTTGAGAAGCAAAAGATGTTTGATAAAAAGTATAAATCTACTTTGCTACTAATAAAATTACTAGAGGATAATCCATTTCTTAAAACTAACTCAAGATTGATTATCCTTAAGGTTATGCTTGCAGATGTTGATATTGATCGATTTCAGTTCAAAATTGCTGCAAATAGAATAGATGAAGTCTTATTACCTGAGTTCAAAGCTAATTTCTTAATGACAAAGATTGCTCATTTAATGAAACTCAAATTGAGTATATTGTTAGGAGAACCTTATGGAACAATTGAACATGTTACGAATAACAAACTAGTTGAGAAGTTAAAATTGCAAGTGTTTTTAGAGGCAAAGATGCTCTACTTTTTAAGCGTCGCCAATTTTTTGCTTTCCAAGCATAAATTGGCAATTGAAATGTTAAGCGGTTTAACAAATTTGCAAAAAGACAAAGAAGGCTGGAACATTTGGATCCGTTACATGAAGATTTTGTGTAGGATGGAGTTGAAGAAATACGATGAGGCCGATAAAGCCATAGAACGTTTTAGAAAATACACTCAAAGGCACCAAAATGTTACGCCTAGAATAAAACTAGTTGTAAAAGTGTTCGTTGACCTAGCGCAAAAAGGATTTGATTTTAACGTTACAGCTACTCGTAAAGCAAAAGAAATTCAACTTCTTAAAAGTGTACAAGAAGATGTTCGATGGTTACCTAGTTCACCTGAACTAATTCTTTTCCACGATTGGTTTGAGGCCAAGCTTTTGAATAGGGATTATGTGCCGAATTATGAAACCTATAAAGAAGAGGGAGGTTAGTTTGGAAAAGAAAAAAGCGGAACAGCTAAAACAACTACAATCAATTTTTAGAGTACTTACTGCTAAGGAATGGGGAAGTTTAATTCAAAACTATCGGAAGAGTTATGAACGAAAGAGCGAACTTGAAAGAACGTTGGAGTTGTTCCACGCTTTAAGGGACTCTGCAGATGAAGATTCAAATGTGCTTGTCATAAATATGATTCTTCCTGTTAAGGAGATACCCGGGGCATATGAAGTTTGTGAGTGCCTTGTACCACAGTCGGAATTTGAAATAGGCACTGGAAAGAGTACAAGAGCAAAATTGCATCTGCGAAGGTTAATCTTTGTAGCGGAAAGATTTATTGGTAGAGGGTTAATAAAGATAAGTGGTGATATCTTATCCCTAATATTTGAGGAGGCAAAGAGGAATGAGTTGTATGATATCCAAATAGAAGCTAAACTAGGCGAGCTTTTAATTTCCGAAAGACTTACATCAAAAGAGAAAACAAAGGAGATTACTGAAGATATAAATGAGCTTCAGCGAATGAATCAGTTGTTGATCAAGTCGAAAACAATATTTCGTGCGAGGTCTCAACAATCTGAATTTGCAAGCACTTCTGACTTTGAAAATTGGAAGAAGGAATTGATTCTATTGGATGCAAACTATCAGAAATCCAAATCAAGTTATGTTAAATCGCTTTACTTATTAACTTTAGTGGAGTATTATTATCTGAGAAATAATTATTGGGAGCAGCAAAATACCCTAGAACAATTAATTGAGTTATTAGCTAAATATCAGTTTCTTACAAACAGTAATCGAATGTGCGTCCTCCATGTGAGGTTAGCATATATAAAATTAATTGTAGTGGATTTTAATGCAGCTTTAAATGAAATTGAAAAAGGATTGGCTTATTTGAAAGGAGTTCCGCAAGTGGCTCACACTCAATTGGAAAAGGTGAAAGTATTGATATTATTGAATCGACTTGATGCTGCTGCTGAACATGCAACGTGGTTAGCCTTAAATTACGGAGATTCTGAAATCGACTTGATTTCAAACACGACATCCTATTACTTTAGTGTAATAAGTTTATTAAAACAAGATTACGCAACCTGTAGAGAGCAATTAACTTCCATTAAAACCTTAACCAAGGACAAAGAAGGTTGGAATAGTTGGATTCGATACATGAAGATTTTGTGTTGGATGGAGTTGAAGAAATACGATGAGGCCGATAAAGCCATAGAACGTTTTAGAAA
>CAJXRL010000100.1 GCA_913059105.1 uncultured Flavobacteriales bacterium | reverse complement strand
CTACACAGAGTAGATCGTCGGCAGCGTCAGATGTGTATAAGAGACAGGCCATAACTCCGTTTTAATTTCCACTAAATAGTGTTCCAAATATTCCGACTGCTAGTTCTATCCAAATTAGAATTAAGATAATAAAAATAGCACTTAATAGCCCCACTTTATAGTTAAAGCTTTTTATCTTTCTCAATACAATTTCGGATATAATTCCTGCTCCGAATAACAGACCTCCTGCGATTATGAAATCTGTAGTTGTCCAATTTACTTCATCAGTGAACTGCATTGCTATTAATGGAATTAGCAATAGAAATAATGAAATCAGAAAAATAATGATAAGTCTTTTGTTCTGCATTGTTTAAATGTTCTTATCGGTCTAATATTGCTGGTAACGGTTAATGTAAACCACGTTTTAATGTGGTTTAAATAGTGTTGTATGTAGTTAAATGAACGATAAAAAAACAAGATATGAATAAATTAGAGTTAATAGATTTCTTAGAATGGGCAGAACACGAGGGTTTTATACAATACTTTGAAAGTATGAAGATAGAAATGGTTGAACAATATTTAAGAAGTAAAGAATGATAGATTTAATAAAAGGCGATTGTCTTGAAGTAATGAAAACGATTAAAACAGGTAGTATTGATGCTATTATTTGCGACTTACCTTATGGCACTACTCAAAACAAATGGGATTCAGTTATTGATTTAGATAAGTTATGGACTGAGTATTGGCGTGTATTAAAAAAAACAGGTGTAGCTGTATTGACAGCTTCGCAGCCTTTTAGTAGTGCATTACTAATGAGTCAGAAAAAATACTTTAAACACGAATGGATTTGGATAAAAAACAGAGGTGGTAATTTTGCTAATACAGTAAGAGAACCAATGAAAGAACACGAACAAGTGCTTGTTTTTAGTAAAGGTAAATGGACTTACAACAAACAAATGCAAGAAAGAAACGGAAGCGGAAAAGACAGGGTAAAATATAATTTTAACAAAAGAGCGGAAACAACAAACTACGGAAATATTCACAACCCAAAAAAAAGACAAAGCGAATTAAGAGTACCTTGTAGTCATCAGAAATTTAATACAGAAACAGGATTACACCCAACACAAAAACCTATTGCTTTGATGGAATATTTAATAAAAACTTACACCAACGAAAACGAAACAGTATTGGATAACACTATGGGCAGCGGAACAACTGGGGTCGCTTGTAAAATATTAAACCGAAACTTTATAGGAATAGAACAAGATGAAAAGTATTTTAATATAGCAAGTGAACGTATAAACGGTACTTTGTTTTAATTACATACAACAACTGTGCAACATAACAATGACTGTTATATCTACTATGTCATTATATTATTTATTCCAAATATAAAGAATCTAAAGGGTTTTTAATGTCTGATGTATAGTTGGTTGCAACATGTGTGTAAATCTCCGTCGTTTGTAAACTATTATGACCTAATAACATTTGTATTCTTCTCAAGGCAACTCCATCTTCCAATAAATGCGCAGTAGAACTATGACGATGCGCATGTGGATTTACCCATTGCATTTAATTTGTCATTTTGCGGCGATCTTAATATTTTTAAGTCCTCAACCACAACCAAACTATACAAGTTTAATTACATTTGGATAAAATATTTTTTTATGAAATTACTAGAAGGAAAAGTGGCCTTGGTAACTGGCGCAACAAGAGGAATTGGAAAAGGAATTGCCATGAAATTGGCTGAAAATGGAGCAGATGTTGCGTTCACTTATGTGTCTTCACCTGAAAAGGCAAAAGAGGTAGAAAAGGAAGTGGCAGCATTTGGCGTTAAAGCCATGGCTTTTCAATCTAATGCAGCAGACTTTGCAGCTGCAGAGAAGTTAATTGCAGATGTAAACGAAAATTTCGGAAGAATTGATATTGTAGTGAACAATGCAGGGATTACCAGAGATGGTCTGTTAATGCGCATGTCTGAAGAGAATTGGGACGAGGTAATGAATACCAACTTAAAGTCGGTTTTCAACATTACCAAAAACGTACAGCGAACCATGCTAAAGCAGCGTTCAGGCTCTATTATTAACCTAAGTTCTGTAGTTGGTGTTAGAGGAAATGCAGGGCAATCAAACTATGCGGCTTCTAAGGCAGGCATTATTGGCTTTACTAAATCTATAGCACAAGAATTGGGCAGCAGAAGCATTCGTTGCAATGCCATTGCTCCAGGTTTTATTGCTACTGAAATGACAGCTGAATTGGGCGAAGAAACGATCAAAGAATGGTTAAAATCTGTTCCTTTGAAACGACCAGGTACGACAGAAGATGTTGCAAACGCAGTATTGTTCTTGGCATCAGACTTATCCACTTATGTTTCTGGTCAAACCTTGAATGTTTGTGGTGCAATGTTAACTTAATTTGCTCGTAGTCAGTGAATATTGTTAGCCCTTACCCCATTTGGTATTTTATTTTTTGTGTGATTTTGGGCGCTATATTAGCGTTTCTTCTTTACCGAAAAGATAAAAAATTATCGGAATTTTCTAAACTTACAAAGGCAGTCCTATTTGGACTCCGTTTTTTGTGCATCTCAGTTTTAGCAGCCATGCTGCTTTCACCCTTATTGAAATATTTTAACAAAACGGTAGAGAAACCCATTATCATTATTGCACAAGACAATTCTGCTTCCATGAAAATGGCTGCCGATTCAGCTTTTGTGAAAGTGAATTTACAGCAACAGTTAGCATCGATTAAAAGCAAGCTGGAAGAGAAGTATAGGGTAGAGAGCTATCTATTTGATGAAAGCATAATCACAGACAAAGAATCGCCTAATTTTAATGGGAAAATCACTGATTTTGATGTGCTTTTTGAAAGCATAGAACAGCGTTTTGTAAATCGCAATGTAGGCGGATTGTTGTTGGTTTCAGATGGAATTTACAACCAAGGAAACTCTCCAGTGTACAGCACACAATCGTTAGAATTTCCTATTTTCACAGTAGGCGTAGGCGATACCAATAAATATGTTGATGTTCAACTTCGCAACCTTAGAAACAATAGGCTCGCTTTTTTGGGAAATGAATTTCCTGTTCAGCTAGATATCAAAACGCAAAAATTTAAATCTAAAGGCTTAAAACTTTCTGTTTTTAGAAAGGGTAAATTAATTACTTCAAAACAAGTAAGTGGCTTAAAAACAAATGGAGTCTCAACCCAACAATTCAAATTTAAGGCAGATGTTGTAGGCAAACAACAATACACAGTGGTTGTAGAATCTGTTGAAGGGGAACGGAATACGTTAAATAACAGAATCAATTTTTACATTGATGTATTGGATGGTCGACAAAAAGTTTTATTGTTGGGCATGTCGCCGCATCCTGATTTAGGAGCATTAAAAGCAGCCATAAATTCAAATGAGAATTACGAATTGACTTCTTCAATTTACTCGGAATATACAAAATCGTTCGACAAATTTGATTTGGTTATTCTTCATCAATCGGCAAATAGTAAGTTAGTTTCTATCGATCAAAAAATGAAGAAACTTTTAGCTACTTCTAAGCCCCTTATGTTATTTGGTGGTGGATGGAAAAACATTGAGTTGCTAAAGGATATTTCTGGTAAAAGTGGCGGAAGAAATATTGTAAATGAAGTGCAGGCAGAGGTGAATGAATCGTTTAACATGTTTACTGTTGACAATGACATTCGAAAGTTGAAAAACTTTCCACCCCTAACAACAGAAGCCAATCAGGTTGTAAAATCAAATGGCAATCAAACGCTGCTGACTCAGAAAATTGGCAGTGTACAAACAGCCTATCCGCTGCTTAGTTTTTATGAATTTCAAGATGTAAAAATGGGCCGTTTTACTGGTGAAGGAATTTGGAAATGGCGTATGGCAGGATATCAAGAATTTGGGAATCATGATTTATTTAATCGGTTTGTCGGAAAGGTGGTTCAATACATGGCGGTAAAATCTGATCGTAGCTTTTTTAGAGTCAATACAATAAATGAGTTGTATGAGAATGAAACAATTAATTTTTCGGCTCAATTGTTTAATCCTTCTTATGAGTTGGTAAACGATGCAGATGTTAATTTGGAATTAAAAAATCAAGATGATGAGCGTTTTACGTTTACAATGAATCGATCTGAAGAAACCTATCAGTTGAATATTCCAAGTTTAGAACCTTCAACGTATAGTTACAATGCAACAACTAGTTTTCAAGGAAAGAAATACAGTGAAAAGGGAGTTTTTACGGTAAAGGAATTACGTTTAGAAGCCATGAATACAGAAGCCAATCATGAGCTTTTATATCAATTGGCAAAACGCACTAACGGTGAAATGCTAAACTTGAATGATCTTTCTACCTTTTCGGAGCTTATTGAAAATAGAGATGACGTTAGCTCGGTTTCGTATATGAACGAAGAAGTGCAAGACATTATCAACTTAAAGTGGATTTTCTATTTACTCATAGCGCTATTAAGTATTGAGTGGTTCATCCGGAAAAGGGGAGGAGCATACTAGATTTTTTTTGAAAGATACTGTTCGTATTTGCCATTATTTTGTTGACTATACCAACCTTTGCTCAAGAATTTGTTGTAGGTGAATGAGTCACAATTGATGACAGCGATGGCGATAAGAATATGTTATAGAGATTTTTATGAACGGATGAACTACAAGGGGAAGTAACCAAATTGTATTTAACTTTCAAAGAAGATTAAAACTCAATGTACACTGAATGCGATGGTGACCTAAATGGATAGCCCATTCAGAGAATGGACGATTTTATTGCAATGGAGTATGATTCTGACGACGAAGAATGGTAGGAAGGAGAGATCCTTGATCCTGAAAAAAGAACTTCATGCGATTGCAAATAGTGGCTGGAAAATCGCAAACTATAAGTTCTTGGTTTCGTGGCGTTCTTGCACCGCACTCAAACATGGGAGCGATTGACCAGTTAAATTTCCGCTAAGGCTTCTTTATCAATCCATCCTTGATTGCCATTAGGCAAAGAGACTTTTAACCAAGCATCAGTTTGGTCTTCAATTCTCACTTTGGTGCCTTCATGCAACACAAACAGTTGAGAGCTTCCAGAAGAAGGAGCACTTAAAATATCAACCGTCGAATTCATAATAATAGCGTGACTGGAGCTGTTGGCATAATTCTTTTGACTTGCAGCCAAACCCCAACACATAAAAGCGAGTACAAGTCCGCTGCTGAACATTCCAAAACCAAATTTCCGGATGGATAGATTTGTAGCATATTTATACGCTCCAAAACCTATAAGACCAATTATTGCAATGTAGATCATCATCTTGGCCCAGTTGTCGGCAGAGAATAAATTGTAAATTGTTTTCCACCAGCGGTAAAAGAAGAGCTCAGGTATCACTTCAATTTTATCCACAGTTCTGTCATTTGCTATTTTAATATTGTAAGCCGCATCCTCAGAGTCGGGATTAATTTTTAACGCTTTTTCGTAATGCAAAATTGCTAACGCAATTTCATTCGACTTGAATAAACTATTGGCATAGTTGTAATGCAAATCTTCAGAAGAGTAGTTACTGTCAAGTAAAGTCTGATAACTATCAATTGCCGTTTGAAAATCTCCTTCTTCATAGGCTTTATTTGCCTCTTGCATCAATGAGACAGAGTTTTCTTGAGCGCTAAGTGAAAAGCTTAAGAATAGAAAACTGAAAAGATAAAAAGTTAATTTTTTCATAATACTTAGCTTTCTAAATTCTGAATTAGTGCTACAGACTTTTCGTAAAGAATAGATGGATTAATACTTGAATCTGGTGCAAAACGAGCCATCTCAGTTTCTTCCAAAATGGTTTGAACACTTATCTTGGTATCGCTGGAATGATCCTTTTCATCTAATAACTCTATGATTTTTTCTTGTGAAATATCGGCTGCTTCCAAATTGAACTTATCGGCGAAATAGCCAAAAATTGCAATTGAAATTTCCTCATAGAATTTTATGTTTTCTTTAGCATCCAAGTGCTTTTTAGCCTGAGCTAATCGTTTTTTCGCAATCTTGCTCGCTTTCGATTTTCGAAGGCCAGACGAGTCGGATTTGATTGCTGTGTTGCGTTTTGCAATGAATACAATCAATACTCCAAATAAGCTGATTGAAAGAAGAATAAGGTAGAATAAATTCGAACCATAGAAATAATCATCCGCTTCATACAAGGTCACATTGTTTATGTGAATGAATCGTATGTCGGTTCCTATTAAATCAATATCCTCTTTTCTTCTGCCACTGTAAATAACATTCTCTTCATCTTCCCCTTTCTTAACAAAAAAGCGAATTGGGCCGGCTGTAATTGTTTTGTATTGCTTTGTAATTAAATCAAAGTATGAGAACTCAAAAGGTTTCAATTTAAATTCGCCAGAATGCCTTGGTATAACTAAATAGTCGAATGTCTTCTTTCCGGTTGAGCCATTGTAATCCGTTTTAATTCTTTCTTTTGTTTCAGGATCATATACTTCAAAGTCAGAAGGGAAATCAATCTTAGGAGCGTTTATTAAAGGCAAGTTTCCTTTGCCGTTAATTTCAATTTTTACATTTACTGATTCGTTAGCCACCAAACTGTCTTTGTTAGCTGACATCTTCATATTGAACTTACCAACTGCTCCAACAAAATTATCGGGTTTGCCTTTTGCAGGGAATGCTTTAACCTTTAGTTTAATTGGTTCGCTTCCGGCAATTACCTCTTTCATATCATAAGCACCCCAAATTTGCTCAGACCTATTTCTAGGTTTCCGCTGTATTTGAACTTTAGCTATTATAGTTAGCCCATCTATCGTAAGGTCACCACTGCGTTGCGGATAAAGCAAAGTCTGCTGCAATTCAACCACCTCATAGGTTTGACCTTTGAACTGTTCCCTGCCTTTCTGAATATTTCTTCTGTAAAGGGTAGTTAAGTCTTGTGTCCAAAAACCGGTGAACCTAGTCGGCGATTCTAATTCAACGCCATTTAAATTTAATTTTGAGTAAAGTTTATAAGTAACCGTTACTTTTTCACCAATGTAGACTTCTCTTTTATCTACTGTTGAACGCACAAAAACATATTCTTTAAGTTTTTCAGCTTCCGTTTTGCGTTGTTGAGTTTTATTTCGTTGAGCAGCTGCTCCATTGGCGTTATTTCCAACTACTTTAATGGTGATTGGTTTTGTCTTTCTCGTTTTACTGTCTATCTTAACGCTTGCTGAACCAATGGTAAATGTTCCTTTTTTTTGCGCAATCAGTAGGTAACTGATCGAGGTGCTTTGAGTTACTTGACCATTAATAACCTGCATGCTTTGAGCTTGACTTGGACTGCCTATAACTTTAAAATTCTCAAAAGAAGGAGGAGAGAAGTTTCCACCTGCGGCATTAATGGTAAATGTTACTTGAAATTGTTGTCCAATTTCAACAGTTGAACTACTAACGTTTACCGTGAATACATTCGATGCGGCAGAACATATCACGCTCACTAGTAGTAAAATGTATGTTATAAATGCTTTTTTCATTCGTTTATTAAACTCCGTTTTCTGTTGTAATCCTTAAACTAAACTATATTGATCGCTGAACCTCTTTGTATTATTCATAATTAGAAATTCGTAATTCTCTTTACCAATCCTTCTCAATATCAATCTTTACACCTTTAATCTTTTTCTTCTTTAGTTTCTCCTGAAGTTCTTTTTCTTTCTGGTTCAACGCTTCCAAAATCCGTTCTGCATCTTCTCTAGAAACTTGTTTTGGCTGTTGTTGTTTCTCTTGTTCCTTTTTCTTCTCCTCTTCGCTTTTCTTTTCTTTGTCCTTCTGTTCTTTGTCTTTCTGTTCTTTGTCCTTTTGATCTTCGTCTTTCTTTTCTTCGTCCTTGTTCTCTTTCTGATCTTTATTTTCTTTTTCCTCTTTGTTTTCGTCTTCTTTTTTATCTTCCTTCTTCTCTTTTTCTTGCTGCTCCTGTTGCTGTTGTAGCATTTTTTGAGCGTAGGCTAAATTGTATCTACTGTCTTCGTTTTGAGGGTTGTTTATTAAAGAGCTTTTATATGCTTTTACACTTTCTTCTAATTTTTCCTCTTTCAATAAGGCGTTACCTAAATTGTGATAGGCATTTGATTTTACAATTTTGTCGTCAGTTTTATTTGCCGCTTGGTTGAAGTACCGTGCAGCATCTTCATATTTTTCTTGGCGATAAAGAGCATTACCAATGTTGTAGGAAGATTCAACAGGCTCAATATCTTTCGCCATGCTTTCTTGGTACTTTTTGCTAGCTTCCTCAAATGAGTTGTTTTTAAAAAGTTCGTTGCCTTCTCTAATTTCTTGAAATGCAGATTGAGCTTGAGAAACAAAACTCAAACAAAGCAACAATTGGATAAGAATTAACTTTTTCATGCTTTAAAAAGATTAACGTTTTTCGCCCATTTACCTTTTCTTTCAGTTATGAGCATTGAAATTAAAATAAGCAAGAGAGCTGCGCCGATAAAAAATTGAAATCGATCTTCGTAATCAGTATATACCTGGCTTTCGAACTCTGATTTCTCTAAACCACTTAAATCATCTAAAATAGTACCGAATCCTGCATTAGCATTTGTCGCTCGAATGTAAATGCCGCCGCCACTAGAAGAAATATCTCTTAGCATGTTTTCATTCAAACTACTCACTATGGTATTTCCTTCGCTGTCTTGTCGAAATCCCATCCTTTTACCTCGTCGAAACAAAGGTATTGGTGCACCATTTGGGCTTCCCATTCCAACAGTATATACTCTGTCTCTTATACACATCTCCGAGCCCACGAGACAGGCAGAAATCTCG
>CAJXRL010000099.1 GCA_913059105.1 uncultured Flavobacteriales bacterium | reverse complement strand
TCTACACAGAGTAGATCGTCGGCAGCGTCAGATGTGTATAAGAGACAGATTGATATGCGATCAATGTTTTATGGAAGTGCATTCAATGGTGATATTAAGGATTGGAATGTGGAGAGAGTAAATACTATGAGATATATGTTTTATAATTCTGCGTTTAATCAACCATTAAGCAATTGGGATGTTTCGAATGTAACAGATATGTCTGGAATGTTTAGGCAATCTTTATTTAATCAAGATATCAGCATGTGGGATGTGGACTTAGTAAAAGACATGGATCAAATGTTTCTCTACGCTACATCTTTTAACCAAAACCTCGGAGCTTGGAATATTGCAAATGTTTCCGATATGGATCAAATGCTCTCTTATTCTGGACTTGATGAATGTAACTATGACGCTATGCTTAGTGGATGGTTACCTACTTATTCAGGAAGTTCGAATCCTAATATAGCGACAAGTCTTGGAGCTAAAGGAGTGCAATACGGAGCTGTTCTGCATAAAAATGCCCTAATTACTGCAGGATTAACTACCATTACCGACGACGGCCAAGGAAATCCATGCACACCGCCACCGCCTCCGCTTCGCAAAAAATCACCTTCTTCAATTGAGGGTGTTTTAGAAGCGAACCTTCAATTCTATCCCAACCCAACGTCAAACTCATTTACAATAAATGGTTTTGAAGAAAATGTTCGAGTCACTTTAATGGACATTAGAGGAAAAGTAGTGCTTCAAACAACAGCTTTTAATAACACGAGTATTGATGTGAGTTCGCTTTCTAAAGGAGTGTACATTCTTCAAGCAAATGATGAAAGCAACAACCAAATCAATGATAAGTTGATCATTCAATAGAAACCAATCAAAGAATCAAAAGCCCAATAATTCAGGTTATTGGGCTTTTTTTGATTCATTTTTTTAAATACTTTCCTTTTGCAGTAAAAAGTAAGAGTTCAAACAAGCCTCTTACAAATATGCCGTTGTCTGTACATATTTGTAAGAATTTCTAATTGGGCAAAACCGCAAGAAGACTAACAACAAAATACTTCATTTTTTAATTGTCTGTGCTTACCTTTGCGCCAATGAAAAAAGCATTCCTTTATTTAGGTGTTTTAATGCTATTATTGGTGACTTTTTCTACTGAAGTAGAAGCTCAGTGTGCCATGTGCAAAGCGGTATTAGAATCTAACATGCAAAGTGGCGATGATGCTATGGGTAAGGGAATTAACAAAGGAATAATTTACATCATGTTTGTGCCGTACATAATTATGGCAGTAGCTGGTTATTTTACATTCAAGCACATTAAGAAAATAAATAAAGCGCAAGCTTAAACGTTCTTTAGTAAATATTTATCAAGAAAGGTGGAGGGACAGGCCCTTTGAAGCCTTGGCAAACGGTTAAAACCCAGTGCCAATTCCTGTTCCGCTAACTAGCGGATTAAGATAAGTTCGAAACGACACTAGCCCTAGTCATTCAGAACTGAATGATTAGGGCTTTTTTTAGTTGTACAATGAAGCAAGACATAAGAGACGTATTAAAAAATAGAATTTTGGTGTTAGATGGTGCAATGGGCACCATGATACAACGCCATAAATTGAGTGAAGAAGATTTTAGAGGCGAGCAATTCAAGGACCACACCATGTCTTTGAAGGGCAACAATGATTTGTTGTCCATTACTCAACCTCAAATTATCAAGGAAATACATGCGTTATACTACGAAGCAGGTGCTGACCTTGTAGAAACCAACACTTTTTCTGGAACTACCATCGCTCAAGCAGATTATGGATTAGAAGATGCCGTATATCAATTGAATTACGAATCGGCTAAAATTGCAAAAGAAGTTGCTGATGAGTTTACCGCAAAGGAGCCTCATAAACCAAGATACGTAGTTGGGTCAATCGGACCAACCAACAGAACAGCCTCCCTTTCACCTGACGTTAACCGACCAGAGTTTCGGAATACCTCATTTGATGAATTGAAAGATGCATATTATTTGCAAATTAAAGGTTTAGTTGAAGGTGGTTCAGATGTTTTATTAATTGAGACTGTTTTTGATACGTTAAATTGTAAAGCAGCACTTTTTGCATGTTCAGATTATTTTGATGATACAGGCAAGGAGATTCCTATCATGGTTTCAGGAACAATTACTGATGCTTCTGGAAGAACATTGTCTGGTCAAACTGCGGAAGCTTTTTTGATTTCAATTAGTCATTTACCATTGCTTTCAGTCGGTTTTAATTGTGCTCTTGGGGCAAAGGAATTACGCCCTTATTTAGAGACAGTAGCGAATAAAACTGAGTTTCTTACTTCTGCTCATCCCAATGCAGGTTTGCCCAATGCGTTTGGAGAATATGACCAAACCGCAGTTCAAATGGGTGGGTTTATTGAAGATTTTATTTCAAGCGGATTTGTAAATATTATAGGTGGTTGTTGCGGGACAACTCCTGAACACATTGCCGAAATTGCAAGAATTGCGCAAAACTATAAACCAAGGCAAAAACCAACCATTGAGAAACTGCCAAGGTATTCTGGTTTAGAACCACTAACAATATTTAAAGGAAGCAACTTTGTAAATATTGGGGAAAGAACAAATGTTACTGGATCACTAAGGTTTAAGCGATTAATTAAAGAAGACAATTACGAGGAAGCGTTAAGTGTAGCCTTACAGCAAGTTGAAGGTGGGGCGCAAATCATTGATGTTAATATGGACGAAGGAATGTTGGACTCCGAAGAGGCCATGAAAACATTTCTTAATATGATTGCTTCCGACCCGGACATTTCAAGAGTTCCGGTAATGATTGATTCTTCTAAATTCTCAGTAATTGAAGCTGGATTAAAATGCGTTCAAGGAAAATGCATTGTGAATTCAATTAGTTTGAAAGAAGGGGAAGAAAACTTCATTAAACAAGCAAGAACGGTACGAAAATACGGAGCTGCTGTTATAATAATGGCCTTCGATGAAAAAGGACAAGCAGACAACTTTGAACGAAGAAAGGAGATTTGCGGACGAGCTTATAAAATATTAACTGAAAAAGTTAAGTTTCCTGCAGAAGACATCATTTTTGATCCAAATATTTTAACGGTTGGTACTGGTCTAGAGGAGCACAACAATTACGCTGTTGATTTCATAAAATCTACCAAATGGATAAAAGAGAATCTACCTGGAGCTTTAGTTAGTGGAGGGGTTTCGAATGTCTCATTCTCTTTTAGAGGAAATAACGTTGTTCGAGAAGCGATAAACTCAGCTTTCTTGTACCATGCCATTAAAAATGGGATGGATATGGGAATTGTGAATGCTGGTATGATTGAAGTGTATGACAACATTCCAAAAGATTTATTAGAACATGTTGAAGATGTTTTATTAAACAGAAGGGATGATGCTACTGAAAGATTAACGGAATTTGCTGAAAGTGTCAAAGAAGGAGGAATCGTAATTGTTAAAAATGAGGAGTGGAGAAAAGGAACAGTTCAAGAACGATTAAGTCATTCTTTAGTTAAGGGTATTGTAGAAAACATAGTTTCCGATACTGAGGAAGCTCGATTGCAATATGATAAACCACTTCACGTAATTGAAGGTCCTCTAATGGACGGAATGAATGTAGTAGGTGATTTATTCGGGGCGGGTAAAATGTTCTTACCGCAAGTAGTTAAAAGTGCTAGGGTAATGAAAAAGGCGGTAGCTCACTTGTTGCCTTATATAGAGGAAGAGAAATTGCGTTCAGGCGATGAAGCTAAAAATGCAGGTAAAATTCTTTTGGCCACTGTAAAAGGTGACGTGCATGACATTGGAAAAAATATTGTTGGCGTTGTGTTGGCGTGTAACAATTACGAAGTAATTGATATGGGAGTGATGATTCCTGCCGATAAGATTCTGAAAGAAGCCATTGAAAGAGATGTAGATATGATTGGCTTGAGTGGTTTGATTACGCCATCTTTAGATGAAATGGTTCATGTTGCGAGCGAAATGAAACGACAAGGATTTGTGGTTCCTTTATTAATTGGCGGAGCAACGACCTCAAAAGCGCATACTGCGGTTAAAATTTCTCCGGAATATGATTTGCCTGTTGTTCATGTTTTAGACGCTTCCCGTTCTGTGCCAGTTGCAGGGAGTTTATTAACGAAAGATAAAGTAGTAAAAGATAAATTCTTTTCTGATTTACAAGATGAATATTCTAAAATTAGAGATCAATTTGAAGCGAAGAGAAATCAGAAAAAAATGATTCCAATTGAGGATGCTCGTGCAAATGCATTTGAAATAGATTGGAAATCAACAGATATTAAAACACCAACTTTTAATGGGACAAAAGTGTTTGATAATTATGCGATAAGCGACTTGATTCCGTTTATTGATTGGACTCCATTTTTTCAAACATGGGAATTAGCGGGTCGATATCCAAAAATTTTGGAAGATGAAGTAGTAGGAGTTGAAGCTCAAAAATTGTTCGTAGACGCAAAAGCAATGCTGGAAAAAATTGTTGACGAGAGCTGGTTAAGAGCAAAGGGCGTATTTGGTTTTTGGAAAGCCAATTCAGTTGGGGATGATATTCAGCTATTAGCAGAAAACGGTGATGCATTTGAAACCTTACATACGCTGAGGCAACAAGGTAAAAAAGCGTCTAAAGTACCCAATATAGCCTTGGCTGATTTTATTGCGCCTAAAGAGAGTGGAAGAGAAGATTACATTGGAGCGTTTGCAGTAACGGCTGGTATTGGAATTGATGAGCACATTGCTCGATTCGAAAAAGACCATGACGATTACAACAGTATCATGTTGAAAGCACTAGCAGACCGATTGGCAGAAGCTTTTGCAGAGCGTTTGCACAAAGAAGTGAGAATTAATCATTGGGGCTACGCTGAAAATGAGGACTTAGACAGTGAATCCTTAATAAAAGAAAAGTACAGGGGAATTCGACCAGCAGCTGGGTACCCAGCCTGTCCAGATCATTCTGAAAAGGAGACAATTTTTAGATTATTGGACGCTGAACAAATGGGTATTACCTTAACTGAAAGCTATGCCATGTTGCCAACTGCGGCAGTTAGCGGTTTGTATTTTGCCAATGAGAATTCGAAATACTTCGGATTGGGTAAAGTGCAGAAAGATCAAATGGAAGATTATGCTCAACGTAAAGGCAAAGCAATTGCAGATTGTGAGAAGTGGCTTCGACCAAATTTGAACTATTAGATAGAAACATTAGTAAATAAAAATGCCATCTTGATGAATCAAGATGGCATTTTTTATTTCAATTTCTTTTGAACTTATCTAGTCAGGGTAAAAACTTGGACTTTTGGAATCCGTTTCCCGTCAACAATAATTATTGCCTGATAAAAGTAACTCCCTGAAGGTGCTAAGGAACCGTCTTTCAGAGTTCCGTCCCATCCTTCATAAATTCCTGTCCAAGTAGCAATTACTTTTTGATTTACATTAAGAATATCTACTTGGATATTATCTACCGTGATTGATTTTTCAACGGTCATTTTAAACACATCATTGTTGCCATCCAAGTCTGGAGTAAATATATTTGGAAAAACCACTTGCCCGGCAATGCGTCTTTGTTCCTCTTTTGTATCGATTATTTGTTGATCAGTAGCGCTTGAGGATTTTGGGGAAGCAGTTGTTACTTCCTTTGCAGTCTTTGTTGTTACTGGTTGTTCTGCTGTTTTTGCGGCAGTTTCAGTATCTGTTTGAGAAGAATTTGTAGCCTGAGCATCTAAAAACTGCTGATGTTCAGCTAATATCTCATCAATCGTTTTTTCGTAAACAACCTGTTCCGCATTATCAACTTGCGTTTCTTCTTTTGATTCAACCTTTAAATTTGCGGCCTTAATTGTTCTTGTTGCTTCAGAAGTTTTATCTTCTGCATCATCCGTTACTGCAACTTCATGAGTTTCTATTGTAGAAGCTTCGTTTGTTACGTTATTCTGTAATTCTTTAGTGATGGTGCTCGATGCCACAGTAGATTGTTCTTGCGGTTGCGCTTTCTTCTCTCCTTCATTATTGAAAAAGAAAAACCCGCCAATTGCTACTGCGGTGATAATTACCCCAACAATTGCAGTAGACACCCATGAGCCTGAGCTTGCTGCTGCGGAACCGCCTGCAGCATTCGATGAAATACCTGTTTGAACATTGGCCCAGGCGTTTGCTCCTGGGTCGGCTTCCAAATTGTGAAGCTTGTCCTTAAACAGTTCTTCTATGTTTTTATTTTGCTGTTTCAAAGCATTGTTTTTATTAAATCAAATTTTCAACTTTCTTTTGAAGGATACCTCTTGCTCTCGAGTATTGAGATTTTGACGTATTCTCCGATATGTTCAATTCTTCGCCGATTTCTCGGTGTGTATAACCTTCTATTGCATACATATTGAACACTGTTCGGTAGCCCATAGGCAAAGACTGCACCAATTTCAGTAAGTCTTCTTTATTTAGCTCACTGTTAATAGCCTCGTCTTCTTTAAGCTTATAACTCACATCATCAATGTCCACATTAAATCGTTCGTTTTTAATGCTTCGTAGATAATCTAACGAGGTGTTAACCATAATTCTACGTACCCATCCTTCTAAAGAACCTTTTCCGGAGAACATTTCAATTTTGTTAAAAACCTTAATGAATCCGTCCTGCACTATATCTTGTGCTTCCTCATAGCTGTCTGCATACCGCAAACAAACTCCTGTCATAATTCTTGAATATTTATCAAACAAAAACTTTTGAGCCTGCTCTTCATTGGCTTGACAGCCTCTAAGCATTTCTTCATCGCTCATTTGTTTTAGTATCTTTTTATCCAAAGTGCTATACGTTGTAGTAGATGTAAATAATCAGTTTTTAGTTGCATGAGTAGTACAACAAAATCAAAAATAACTCTGAAAAATGGATTAACCCTTTTTTAAAGTGAACGAAAAAGTGGAACCAGCGCCTAATTTACTTCGCACATTAATGGTTTGTTGGTGCGCTTCTAACATGTGCTTTACAATTGCCAAACCTAGTCCCGAACCACCGTCAGCCCTTGATCTGCCTTTGTCAACTCTATAGAAGCGTTCAAATAGTCTAGGTAAGTGCTCCTCAGCAATGCCTTTCCCATTGTCCTTCATTTCCACCATAATGTTTTCGGCTAAATCATAAAAACGAATACTTGTTTTTCCATGCTCTTTCCCATAGTTTATTGAATTCATTAACAAATTTGTCAAAACTTGAGTGATCTTAGCGGCATCTGCTTGAACCATTACATTATTTGATTCATTGGAAATACTAAGTGTTATATCTTTTTTCTTAGCCTTATATTCAACTGATTCAACAACTTCGTTGGTAAGGTGCACTATATTAAAAGTTTGAATATTTAACTCAATTCGATTTGACTCTAACTTTGCAATTTCGTCTAAATCGTCAACCATCTCAATCATCCTATCTAGGCTCTTTTCTGCTTTTTGCAAAAAACTTCGATTAATATTTCCGTCTTCTAAACCTCCTTCCAAAAGGGTTAAAATATACCCTTGAATATTAAAAATTGGGGTTTTTAGTTCGTGCGATACATTCCCTAAAAATTCCCTTCTAAACTTTTCTTGATCAGTTAATCGTTCAATTTCTTGTCTGTTGGAATTGCCCCATTCAATTACTTCTTTTCTAATTTTTCCAAAAATGTCCTCACCCATGTCCAATGCGGAGGGGTCACGTTTTATGCCAACTCCCAAATTATGAATCATTTTGTAGAGTAATCGAAATTTGTTATCAATGAACTGAGTAATTCCCCAAAGGACAATGCCATAACAAATGGCCAGGCTAATTATAAAAAAGAGTAAAATGTATCCATAATGTACGCTTCCTGTAAAGTATAATACAAGAGAGCTAATTGCCGTAATTAACGGTGCAATTAATATTGAAAGTCGGAAGGCAAGAGCTCTTGGACTTAAGTTTCGCATGCTTAAAGCTATTAAATTTTCTGATGATTGAGGCGTTTTAGATTTCAAACTTGTATCCTACACCTTTAATTGTTCTTATAATTTCGTCTCCTAGTTTCTCTCTTAGTTTACGAATATGAACGTCAATTGTGCGATCTCCTACAATAACTTCTCCTCCCCAAATTTTATCCATAATTACATCTCGAGTAAATACTTTTCCAGGTTTGCTCATTAATAAGGAGAGTAATTCAAATTCTTTTTTAGTGAGATAGATTTCTTGGTCATTTTGTTTTATTAAATAACGCTCTCTGTCTATTGAAATACCTCCATGTTCAATATCTGGCAATACAACTTCTCCACTCCCTTTTCGTCTTAATATAGCTTTAATTTTACTAATCAAAACTCTTGGTTTTACTGGCTTAGTAATGTAGTCGTCAGCTCCTGCGTCAAAACCTGCAATCTGAGAGTAATCTTCTCCTCTTGCCGAAAGGAATGTGATAAGTGTCTCTTTTAGCATTGGAATACTTCTCATTTGATAACATGTTTCTACACCGTCCATATCTGGCATCATCACATCTAAAATGATAAGATCGGGATTTACCTCAGTAGCAACTTCTATGGCTTTTTTCCCATTTTCAGCAGTATAAACAGCATACCCTTCCTTTTTAAGATTATAACCAATAATCTCTAGAATGTCAGCATCGTCATCAACTATAAGTATTTTTTCGTTTTTCATATGCAAATCTTAGGCGTAGCACAAACTTAGCACCTTATTTTAGGTTTATCAACGAACTTTAATTTAATGTATTTGCCTTAGGGGTAATATAGGAATGTTTATTTGGTGCTCAACCTGTCTCTTATACACATCTGACGCTGCCGACGACCTACTCTGTGTAGATCTC
>CAJXRL010000098.1 GCA_913059105.1 uncultured Flavobacteriales bacterium | reverse complement strand
GCCTGTCTCGTGGGCTCGGAGATGTGTATAAGAGACAGCATATATACGTTATTTTAAGCTATGGAAACAACTAGCAACGCTAAAACCATTCTTGTAATGGTAACGGGTTTCTTAATTTTAGCCTTCTTTTTTAGGGGGAACGAAATAGTTTCTAAAGTGCTGTTCTTTACTGCAATTGGAATTGGGCTTGCCGAGATTATATCCCCTTCACTGGGCAATCACATTGTGTGGTTTTGGAATAAGTTTGCTCACGTTTTAGGTTGGATCAATACAAGAATAGTACTAACTATAGTTTTCTATTTAATCCTATTCCCAATTGCATTCCTGTACAAATTAACGAGTAAAGATCCTTTGCAAAGAAAAAAGCAAGAAGGCACAATTTTTAAAGAAAGAAACCATCTGTACGTGAAACAAGACTTAGAGAATATTTGGTAATTACCTCAATTATTTCAGCAAATTCTTTCTAAAAAAGCGTATTTAATTTTTTAGGAAATGAGATTACAAACACAGGATTTTTGGCGTATCGAAATTATTTCTTGAATATTTATTTATCAAATATTTTAAATTGAAAGAAACAGGCATTTCTATTTTCATAATTTAGACCTTCAATGAAAAAGCTATCCTTGCTTCAAGTTATAGGCATTTTTGCCGTTTTAGGTTTTTTGCTCTATGGCAATACCTTAACTCACGACTTTGCTTTAGACGATGCCATTGTTATTACTGAAAATGACTTTACTAAAAGGGGCTTCGCCGGCATTTGGGATCAATTGACCCATGATCAATTTGTGGGTTTTTATGGAGAGAAAAAAGAGTTAGTTGCGGGCGGAAGGTACCGTCCATTGTCAATGGTCATGTATAACGTTCAATATGCGTTAGCAGGTGAAAACCCATTCCTGGGCCACTTAATTAATGTTCTTTTTTACATTCTAAACGGAATACTCCTTTTTAAAATCTTGGATCGCATTTTACCCCAATTTGAAGGTTTGTTAAAAGGAGTCTCATTCCCTCTTTTGGTAAGTCTACTTTGGTTCTTTCATCCAATTCATACGGAAGTTGTAGCCAACATTAAAGGACTAGATGAAATCATGGCATTTTGCCTACAACTTGGCACATTGTGGTTCGTTATCAATTATATAGAAAGTAATAAAGCAAAAGACCTGTTGCTCATTTTACTGCTATTCTTCCTCGGGTTACTCTCAAAAGAAAGCACAATTACTTGGCTGGCCGTAATTCCTTTGGTCCTGCATTTTTTCACAAATCATTCGATAAAAAAAGCATTGCCCATCTACGGTGCATTGTTGACTGCAGCAATTATTTGGGCTGCCATTCGTTATCAAATTGTAGGCGGAGGCATTAAAAGTGTTGCTGATAATATAATGAACGATCCGTTTTTAGAAGCTTCGAATTCTGAAAAATATGCCACAATAATGTTGACTTTAGGAAAGTATTTACAATTACTAGTTTTCCCTCATCCACTCACGTACGATTACTACCCTAAGCATATTCCCATAGTTGATTGGGGGAACAGGATGGTCTTGCTATCCATATTAGCTTATTTGATTTTAGCGATTGTAGCGATTTGGGGATTCTTCAAAAAGTATTTGATAAGTTTTGGCATATTGCTATTTATCGTCACGTTAAGTATTGCTTCCAACATTGTGTTTGTTATCGGAGCGTTTATGAATGAGCGTTTCGTCTATGTTTCTTCTTTAGGGTTTAGTTTAATTTTAGGATTTGGGATTTATAAATTATTGGAAAACAAGAAAATTTCGAAAGCATTAATATGGAGCATGCTTATTCTAATCTTTGGATTGTATTCAGTTAAAACCATTAGCCGAAATAAAGTTTGGGAAAATAACTTAACGCTGGCAACTCACGATGCCAACATTTCGGTAAATGGTGCAAAAAGCAATGTAATGGCAGGTGGTATTCTAACAGAAAATGCTATAAAATTAACCAACCCTTCTGAAAAACAGAAAATGCTTAAAGATGGAATGGTGTACTTACAAAGAGCCATTAATACTTACCCAGAATATATTGATGCATTAATATTAATGGGAAATTCTCAATGGGAGTTAACAAAAAACATCAACCAGACGCTACCTTTCTATTATCGTATTTTGGCAATTAACCCCTATCATCAAAATACCATTCAGAATTTTTATTTAATTGTTGAGCAAAGTAAAAATACAGATGATAAGATAAATGCGTACAAAACGTTACTTCGATATAATCCGAATGAAATGAAGGCCTATTTGAATTTGGGAAGAATATATGGAAGAGAAAAGAATGATTTAATAAACGCTCAACTGTATTTAGAAACAGCTTTAAAAATCGCACCTAACAATTACCATGTATTGAGTAACCTTGGTACTATGTATGGCCTATCGAAGAATTATTCAGCCGCAATTGACGTGCTTATAAAAGCAATTCAATTAAAACCTACAATTGCAAAAACGCACATTGACCTTGGTTTAAGTTACTATTTCATAGGCCAAACAGAATTAGCCAAAGCTTCTTTTGACAAAGCCGTGCAATTGGACAATTCTATTAACCGATCCCAATTCCCTGTTTAATGATGCCTTCACTGAAAATAACTTTTCCCGAAAATCACCCCCTTTTAGTTACTGAACGACTCCATTTAAAATGGCCTCAACTTTCAGATGCCGGCGAACTATTTGAGATGCGTTCAAATCCTGAGTATATGAGATTCATTGGAAAATATCCGATGAAAGAGCATTCTGAAGCAGAAGAATACATTCATAAAATTCATGATGGGTTCCAACAAAAAAAAGGCATTTCTTGGAAGATTTGTGAAAAAGGCAGTGAAAAATTAATAGGCTATATCGGGTTTTGGTCAATCGATTATGAGCATTTCCGGACAGAAATAGGCTATGGATTGCACCAAGACTATCAACAAAAAGGATATTTAACGGAGGCTTTAAACGCTTTAAGTTCTTACGTTTTTAATGCACTAGGGCTTCATTCAATAGAGGCAAACGCGGACGTGTACAATCTAGCAACCATAAGACTCTTAGAGAAGTGCGGCTTTGAAAAAGAAGCTCATTACAGAGAAAATTTTTTCTTCGATGGAAAGTTTTTAGACAGTGCTATTTATTGTTTGGTGAATAAAATTTAGTCACGGGCAAATCGTTTCCGAAACGCAAAATACACTCAAGATTTGTAACAGATTCCAATTTTCAAATTCTTAACAAAACCCCATTCATATTTGCCTTAATTTTAGCGACCATAAATCGCTTTCATGAAAAAAACATTCTCCCTCTTAATAATCGCATTTGTTGTAAATTCAATCTTCGCTCAACGCACAATTGAAAGCTCTTCAGATATCTTTCAAGAAATTAAAAAGCTAAATGTTGTAACCAACGTTTTATATTTGGCAGCTCATCCAGACGATGAAAATACTAGGTTAATTGCTTGGTTGGAAAACGAAAAACTAGCGCGAACGGCTTACCTTTCTTTAACCAGAGGAGATGGTGGCCAAAACCTAGTAGGTACGGAGAAAGGAGATGCTATGGGAGTTCTTAGAACTCAAGAGTTATTAGAAGCTCGAAAAGAAGATGGCGCCGAGCAATTTTTTACCAGAGTGGATGACTTTGGCTATTCAAAAACCGCTGAAGAGACCTTTGAAAATTGGAATAAAAAAGAAGTGCTGGCTGATGTTGTTTATGTGATTAGAAAATTTAGACCAGATGTAATTGTCACTCGTTTCCCACCGGATTCGAGAGCGGGTCATGGTCATCACACTGCTTCGGCAATATTGGCTGAAGAAGCTTTTAAATTAGCTGGCGACAAAACAGCTTACCCAGAGCAGTTAAAAACAGTTGGTGTTTGGCAACCTACTAGAATTTTATGGAACACCTCAGTTTGGTGGGACAAACAAATTCCTGAGAAAGCTGCTAAAAGCCCAGCAGAATATATCAAAATTAACATCGGCGATTACAATGAATTATTAGGCCTTTCTTATTCAGAAATTGCAGCAGATAGCCGTACACAGCATAAAAGTCAAGGATTTGGAAGTGCCCGGAGTCGAGGAAATAAATTGGAATTTCTAAAACATACTGCAGGTTCACCAGCCCAGGATGATGATTTATTTCATGAAATAGAAACAAGTTGGAATAGAGTAAAGGGAAGTGAAAAGGTTGTGGAATTGGTAGATCAAATTATTTCCACGTACAACTTCTCGGAACCGGCCAACTCTGTAGAAAAGTTAGTAAATCTATACAAGGAGTTACATTTGATGCCAGAGAATTCTTTCAAAGCGCAAAAATTAACCGATGTAAAAGCAATAATAAAAGCAGCTGCAGGAATTAAGGCTGAAGCGCTAGCCAATCAATTTAACTATGTCAGAACTGATACAATTCGTGGACAATTTATTATTGTTCAACGCTCTAACATCTCAATGAACTTAAAATCGGTTAAACCTGCGTTAGATTCTACCTTCTACTCTATCCCTCTAGAATCTAACGAGCTCAAAACTTTTACTTTCAACTACCAAACCTTAGGTGGTATTTCACATCCCTATTGGTTGCCTTATGAAAAATACCAGCAAAAAATGTTCTTCGGTGCCTCTGAGTTAAGAGGTCAGCCTGAAGCAGGCGCGATACAAACATTTACCTATACTATTAATCTATTCGGAGAAGATATCGAATTCGAAGAAGCTATTGATTACAAATCGACAGATCGAGTGAAAGGAGAGTTACATCGCAATGTGACAATCAGCCCACTGGTAACAATAACTCCTGCAGATAAAGTGTACATTTTTTCTACAAACGAAGTGCAAAGTATTAGCTTTCTTGCAGAAGGAAATAAAGTTGGGACAAATGGAAAGATCAGTTTAAAAACCCCAAAAGGTTGGATAGTGGAGCCTTCAGAAATTGAGTTTAATTTCAGTTTTGTAGGGGAACAAAAAGCGCTCAATTTTCAATTAACTCCTCCAGAAAATCCTTCAACAGGAGACATTCAGTTTATGGTAAACGGACAAGCTGCAAAATCAGTTCAAAGAATTGATTACGATCATGTTTTACCACAGATTATGTTCCCTGATGCCATTGCCAAAGTGGTAAAAATGGATTTAAGCAAGACGGTTAATACCATTGGTTATGTTAAAGGTAGCGGCGATGAAGTCGCTCAGAATTTAGGTGGAGTTGGATTCAATGTAGTTTCTTTTGAAGCCAAAGATTTAGCAGTAATGGATTTGTCAAATTTTGAAACCATTATGGTTGGAATTCGAGCATATAACACGGAACCTAGCATGAAGAATGGGAATGTAATTCTGAATGAATTTGTAAAAAATGGCGGTAACGTAATTGTTCAATACAATACTTCTAGAGGAATTGCAAAAGGAGCAATTGGACCTTACCCTTTTCAACTATCAAGAAAGAGAGTAACAAAAGAAGAAGCAAAACCTACCTTTTTAGCTCCAAAACATGCATTATTGAATATTCCGAACAAACTGACGGAAAAAGATTTTGACAATTGGGTGCAAGAAAGAGGTTTATACTTTGCCGACGAATGGGATGAAAAGTACACTGCAATAATTGCATGGAATGACCCAGGAGAAAAGCCACAAAAAGGAAGTATTTTGGTAACGGATTACGGAAAAGGTCATTTTATTTTTACAGGAATTTCCTTCTTCCGTCAATTGCCTGCAGGCGTTCCCGGAGCATATCGTTTATTGACTAACATGATTTCTTATGGAAAATAAGCTCGAAGAAAAACCCCCTTTTTTCAAGGAGTGGAAAGGTTTATACACTTTTATTTTACTGTTTGAAGTAGTCTTGATTATACTCTTTATTTGGATGTCAAATACCTATGCAGCATGAACGGATTAAGTTGGATTGATTGGACCGTAATGCTTGGCACGCTTTTCACCATTGTAGCTTACGGTGTTTGGAAAACTAGAGGAACTAAAAATATCGAAGGTTATTTACTAGGTGGTAAAGAATCAAATTGGTGGACGATTGGTTTGTCGGTAATGGCAACACAGGCATCGGCAATTACCTTTTTATCTACTCCCGGGCAAGCCTACATGGAAGGCATGGGCTTTGTGCAATTCTACTTTGGTTTGCCTTTGGCCATGATTGTTATTTCTACCGTATTTATTCCCCTCTATTACAAGCTAAAGGTCTATACCGCTTATGAATTTTTAGAGTCTCGATTTGACAATAAAACCAGGATGCTTACAGCCTCTCTATTTTTATTGCAACGTGGATTAGCCGCAGGAATAACCATTTATGCGCCTGCCATTATTCTTTCTCAAATACTTTCAATAGAATTGAATTACACCATCTTTTTCATTGGTGGCCTAGTCATTATTTATACTGTATCTGGGGGCACAAAAGCGGTGAGTCAAACCCACAAACAGCAAATGGGGGTTATCTTTTTAGGAATGTTCATTGCAGCAGGATTCCTTATCTCTTATTTAACCGATACCATGTCCTTTTCTGAAGGAATACAAGTAGCCGGAGTGATGGATAAAATGGAAGTAATCGATTGGAATTTTGATCCGGGTAGTCGTTACAACATTTGGTCAGGAATTTTAGGAGGTTTCTTCTTGCAACTGAGTTATTTCGGAACCGATCAATCTCAAGTGCAACGGTATCTTTCGGGTAGTTCTATTAGAGAGAGTAGATTAGGACTAATGTTTAATGGTTTGCTAAAAATTCCAATGCAATTCTTTATCCTTTTTGTTGGAATTTTATTGTTCTTGTTTTACCAGTTTGTAATGCCTCCACTGCACTTTAATGCAGAGAATGTAGAAATGGTAAAACGGTCGGAATATGCCATCCAATATAAAGCCTTAGAAGAAAAGCAGCAAACTGTTTTTGATGCAAAGAAGGATCTTATATTTCAATACAACGAGAACCCAGAAGACCAAGAATTGAAAAGCGCTATTCAGGAATATCACGTCCAAGAGCAAGCTTTAATGAAAGACAGTAAAGCCCTTATTTTAAAAGCCGACCCCGATGCTTCAACAGAGGATGATGATTACATCTTCATCACTTTTGTCACCAATTTTCTACCCATAGGACTGATTGGATTATTGTTAGCAGTTATTTTTTCTGCCGCCATGTCTTCCACTTCTGCGGAGTTAAATGCGTTGGCAAGTACTACTACGATAGATATTTACAAACGAAACATCAAACAAGACGGTGATGAGAAACACTACCTGCTTCGCTCAAAATTATTCACCTTTATGTTCGGAGTTTTGGCGATTATTTTTGCTGTAATGGCTGATTTGTTCGACAACTTAATTGAAGCAGTGAACATATTAGGTTCTTTATTTTATGGAACCATTTTAGGGGTTTTCTTAGTCGCGTTCTTCTTTAAAAAAGTAAAAAGCAATGCCGTTTTTATTGCAGCGCTGATTTCTCAAGCAATTATTATTGTCTTGTTTACCCTCAACAAATACGAATACATAAACCTTGCCTATTTATGGTACAACTTAATTGCTCCAGGGCTGGTAATTGGATTTGCGGTGTTGATAGAGCAAATGAGCAAAAAAAAGATAACTTAATTATAGAGCAATTTCTAGTTTAGAAGCAATGACACATCCTTAAAGGTAAAACAATAAATTCCTTTCCCTCGACGTTTCCTCATAAAAACATGAAACAAATTCTATACATTTTTGGTGGAATTGCTATTGCTATGCTCCTATTCATGGGCGCTTGCAGATTATTGAATAAGCAAATATTTAGTCATCAAGATTGTAAAAGGTTTAATATCGATAACATTGAAGTTCGAACTGGGATTGATATTCCTGAAGTTAAAAACTCATCCTGCAAATGCGCTGATGGAACTAAAGATGCTGAATTCACTTTAAAATTGAAACCAGAAGATATCGATCGATATGTATCTCGAAATAAATTCGAACTGAAGGACAGTCTATACATTAATTCAAATGAAGACGAATACACCAAGTGGTTCGCTACTTTAGATTTGGCAACTCAGAAATTAAAAGTGCACATTGACTATAAAAAATAGTCAATTTCGCTACTTTTAACCCATGATGCCCTTCTCCAACTTATCCTTTTGGGAAAAAGAAAGTTTCCTATACAACGTTGATTATTTAATCATCGGTTCGGGAATTGTTGGTTTGTCCACAGCTATTCATCTTAAGAAAAAACTTCCCAAAAAGAAGGTTTTAGTAATTGAAAGAGGGTACTTACCTTCTGGTGCTAGTACAAAAAATGCAGGCTTTGCATGTATTGGAAGCGCTTCGGAATTACTAGATGATTTAGAAAATAGCTCAGAAAGCGAAGTTTTTGAAACAGTTGAGAAACGATGGAAAGGCTTATTGTATTTAAGACATTTATTATCAGACGAAACGCTTGACTTTCAGAAATTAGGCTCGCATGAATTGTTTCAAGCTAAAGAGAAAGACTTGTATTCCAATTGTCTTGAAAAGATGGATTACTTGAATTCAGCCTTAGAAAACATTACTTCTATTCCTAGAGTATTTCGAAACGCTTCAAAGCATATTTCGGAAAGTGGAATGAATGGCTTTCAACAATCAATTGCAAATGCAGCAGAAGGGCAAATAGACACAGGAAAAATGATGAAAGGCCTCGTCTATTTGGCAAAATCCCTAGGAATTGAAATTTTAAATTCTATTCAGGTTACCGAAATTTTGGAGAATGAAGTGGCTACCAATTATGGAAAAATAGCATTTAAGAATCTTGCCATTTGTGTGAATGGATTGGCGAAACAGTTCTTACCAAACGAAGATGTCTCTCCGGCTCGAGCGCAAGTACTTGTAACCTCTCCGATTGCAGACTTGCAGCCAAAAGGAATTTACCATTTCGACAAAGGCTATTATCTGTCTCTTATACACATCTCCGAGCCCAC
>CAJXRL010000097.1 GCA_913059105.1 uncultured Flavobacteriales bacterium | reverse complement strand
CGAGATTTCTGCCTGTCTCGTGGGCTCGGAGATGTGTATAAGAGACAGGTCTGGCTCTCTAAAATTAGTTGTTTGGTAAATTCGTATTCTCCACCTTCACACCACAATTCGCTGCTCTTTCCGCCAAAATTCAAATTAGCAACAGATGCTTTTTTATTATTTAGGTTCCTAGTTTTTCGCAATGAACCTTTTTCTGCTTCTTTTGCAGAAGAATGGAAGGGAGGGTTGCAAAAGCTTAAATCAAAACGGTCGTTCGATTTAATTAGACCTTTGAAAATTGATGTCTTGTTTTCTTGAAACTCTAATTGTATTGCATCCAAAATTTGAGGGTTCTCTTTTAGATTACTCGTAGAGGATTTAAGTGCTTCAACGTTATTCTCACTTGCTACAAAACTCCAGCCATAGGCTGCATTTCCAAGCAAAGGATAAATACAACTAGCCCCGGTGCCAACATCAAAACAATTGATTTTATTTCCAGTAGGAACTTTTGATTTGTTTTCACCAGCCAGTAAATCTGCGGCATAGTGAATATAATCTGCTCTACCTGGAATAGGAGGGCAAAGGAAGTTGTCAGGAATACTCCAGCTTTCTATTTTGTAATGCAACTTCAAAAGCGCGCTATTTAAAGCGATAACTGCGGATGCATTAAAAAAATTAATAGTAACAGTGCCGTATTTATTTTTTTCTGCAAATTTTGATAATTCAGGATGAGCCTGAATCAACTTTTCAAAATCATAAGGAGCTCTGTGTTTGTTTCTTGGGTGGAGTAAATCCTTGGTAGCGTTTGTTTTGCTCATGGAAATTCAAAATTACCCATTCATCATCTAATTAAAGATGAATTGCAAGTAATAAAACTGCAGAATGACTGTTAACGAACTGTCTGAAAAATGATTCCATTTAAATGTAACTTTTCTCAAAGTTAAGGGTCTTACCTTTGGAGTGTTACCGGAATGTATTTTAAATTATATAAATCTAACTATTACTATGAGATTTCTTATTCTACTAGTTATGCACCTCTTTTTTTCTTTTTCAATTTTTTCTCAAACCCAAGTAACACTTCAAGGCAGGGTCTTGGATAGCTTAAGCCAAGAACCGCTTTCTTTTTCATATGTAACCCTCAAAGGAGTTGCTTTGGGAACGGTAACAAATGGTCAAGGAGAATTTGTGCTAAACATTCCTGCAGAACACAAAGACAAAAGCATTGTATTTTCTTATTTGGGATATGTTCGCAAGGCTTATTCAATTAGTGCATTAAAAAAGTTGAATCCTTTGGAGGTAAGCCTTAAAGAGGATATAACACAAATTGGGGAAGTCGTAATCAAGCCAAGAAAAAAAATATCAGCAAAGCAATTGCTAAAAAAGGTGATTAAGAACATTGAACTAAATTATGCGCAAGAACCAACTTTATTAAAGGGATATTATAGAGAAACGGTTGCTGAAAATGGAGCCTTCATATCGTATTCAGATGCCGCAGTTAAAGTTCATTATGCTCCTTACCAAGCGAAATCATATAAATGGAGTGAATATCGAGTAGAGGCACAAAACTCTATATCTTCTTTGAGTAGTTCAAATTATTACAATGGTAGAAGCTTGCATCGAGGTCATTTTCATTCTCAAACTATGAATCAAGATCAGGCAAAAGTGATTGATTCTAGGTCTAGTAAAAACTTGTCCAAAACTGATATGTACGCCAATGTGCAAGCTGGTCCATTAGGCATCTTTAGCAAGGATTACTTAAAATTTAAAGCTGCATTTTTTAGCGATAAGAAGTTTAAAAAGTTCGATTATGAGTTGGGCGAAGTTTTAATGAAAGGAGTCGGCTATGTATATGTATTGTCTTTCCGAACGGCGTTGACTAAAGAATTAATGGAAGAATTAAAGGAGAAAGGAAGATTAAGACCTTTTTATAAAGCAGCGCGGAATAAGGTTTTACAAGGAAAGATTTACGTTGACAGAGATGATTTTGCAGTTCTAAAGTTTGAGAGTTCGGTTCCAGCGGAGTTCAAGCAGTATTTCTGTAGCTACACAACCATGAATTACAAGCACTTTGACTACAAATTGAATATTGAATATCAAAAAATTGGTAACAAATATCATTTGAAATATTTACGTCATGAAGATGAATTTATATTAAAGGATACGATTACAAATAATACTACACCATATTATGCGGTAAGCCAGTTTTGGGTTGACCATGTGAAGACTGAAAAGGTTGACAAATTTGATGTTACAGAGGTATTTGCAAATACAGCAACAAATCAATTGTTTGATTTACCATTAGAATACAACAAGGATTTTTGGGACAACTACACTAAACAAAATTCATTAGTAGTTATTCCTGATAGCATCAGAAAAGATATGGAAATTAAAATGCCCTTGGAAAAGCAGTTTGCCGATAAGCACAATAGAAATGATAGCTTGCAGCCACCAATTGCCAAACAAATACCCTCAAAAACAACGTTGCATGAAATAACTTTAGGTGACGATTATTCTTGGATGAAGAAGCCTAAAAATCCACTTCAGGATCCTGATATTAAGCAATACTTGGTAGCTGAAAATGAATACACTGATAATTACTTTATTCCACTCAGAAAAAGTCAGCGTGGGCTATTTAAAGAGTTCACAAGTAGAATTGACAAAGAAGACGAATCGATTCCATATGAAAAGGATGGGTATTGGTATCAAACTAGATGGACAGAAGAAGATGAATATCCAATTCATTTGCGAAGAAAAGAGGGTCTTGAAGATTGGGATACATTAATGAATGTAAATATTTTAGCAAAAGATAAAGACTATTATTCTGCAGGAGGAATTAGTGTGAGCCCAAATACTAAAATGATGTTGTATTATGAGAACACAACTGGTAGCGATAAATCAACAATTAAATTCAAGAACATTGAAACCGGCGTGTTTATAGAGGATTCCATGTTAAATGTATCAGGAATGCTTTGGTTGAATGATCATCAACTGTTGTACACTTTGCAAGAGCCTAAAACCAATCGAACCTTTCAACTAAAGTTACATGAATTAAATACTCCACAGCAAAGTGATTCACTGCTTTTTCAAGAAGATGATTATCGATTTCAAATTTCTATTGCAAAATCGAAATCGAAGGAATATGTTTACTTAAATGTAGGAAGTACCAATACCAATGAAATTCATTTTATGAATTTGAAGTCGGTTGACAAAGGCTTCCGTTTAATCGCTCCACGAGAAGGAACTCATGATTATTCGGTTACTGATTATAAGAACGAATTCTACATGATTAGCAATAAAGAAAGTGCGGATTATGAAGTATACAAATGCGACGAAACCGCATGCGCTAAAGCAGATTGGAAAAGTTTCTTGAAACCTAAAAAGGGGAATCAACTGACTGGGTTTGTCATTTTTGACGACTTTCTAGTTCTCGGAGAATCTGAAAAGATGGAGAACCGATTGAAAATTATTGACAGAGAAAGTGGTAAATCACATTACCTAAAAATAAAGGAAAACATTCATTTGGTTTCTACTTCATACAATCCGAAGTTCAATTCAGATACTTTGCGGTATTCTACTTCTTCCATGAAATCTCCTTCTCAAGTTTGGAACTACAACATGAGAACTAAAGAGAAACGATTGGTAAAAAGACAAGTAGTAAAGAATTACTTTAACTCACCATGGATTAAAAATAAAAGGGTGTGGGCAGAAGCTAGAGATGGCACAATGATTCCAATCACCTTGCTTTACAGACCATACGATGTCAAGAAAAAGAACAGCTACAAGCGCATGTTCATGACTTCTTACGGTTCTTATGGTAACGGAAGTGAATCTGGATTTAACAGTTCTGTTTACAGTTTAATTAATCGTGGATTTGTGTATGCAATACCGCATGTTAGAGGAGGGGGAGAGTTAGGTCAAAAATGGCACGACGGCGGCAGAATGATGAATAAAAGAAACACTTTTACCGATTTTATAGATTGTGCAGACTTTCTAATTGCAGAAGGCTATGCTCAAAAAGGAAATATTGTTGCGCAAGGTGGAAGTGCAGGCGGATTATTAATGGGCGGCATAATTAATATGCGACCTGACCTTTTTAAATTGGTTATACTCGATGTTCCATTTGTTGATGTTATGAATACCATGTTGGATGAGAAGCTACCCTTAACGATCATTGAATATGAGGAGTGGGGTAATCCTAATGAGGAAAAAGCATTTGAATACATGTTGAGTTATAGCCCATATGAAAATGTGAAAGCTCAAGATTACCCGCACATGCTATTTACAACTGGAGTAAACGACACAAGAGTAGGGTATTGGGAACCAGCAAAAATGGTGGCTAAGTTGCGTAAAACGAAAACAGACGATAACCTTCTCTTTCTAAAAACAAACTTAAGTGCAGGCCATGGTGGTGGTTCGGGACGTTATGATGGGTATAAAGACTTGGCTTATAAATACGCAGTTATTTTTGAGATTTTTGCCAAAGACATTAAGCAAGAAGCAGCCGAGAAAGCGGCCGCAGAAAAAGCTGCCGCAAATGCAAAATCAGGGAAGTAATAATTGTAGACAACTTCTATAAACTTAATCGGGTTTTGGGCATCATAATGCAGTTTGTTGTGTTACTTTTATACCACATAAAAAACAAATAACATGGCAGAATTCGAACAACCCTCATTTGACGCACAAAAGCTGAGACCATTCATCATTATTGGAGCAGTAGTCATCTTTATATTTATTATATTCTCAAAGTCCGTGATCATTCTTCAACCAACGGAGCGTGGAGTTGTATTTAAGCAATTCGGTGACGGTCTAGATGTTGACAATATATTAGGCGAAGGATTAAACATAGTTGCACCTTGGAACAAAGTATTTACCTTTCAAATTGCAGAGAAGTCAATTGAAGAAACAATGGATGTTCTTTCGAAAGATGGACTTTCTATTAAAATTGACGTTTCATTGCGTTATAGAGCAAACCCCAATAAGATTGGTTATTTGTACAAATCTTTTAAAGACGATTACGTGAATGACTTAATTCGTCCTGAATTGCGTTCTGCGGTGAGAGAAATCATTGGGCAATATACTCCTGAAGAACTTTATGCCTCTAAACGACAAGAAATAGAAACTAAAATTGAATTAAATACAGAGGAAATTTTAAAAGCAAACTACATCGAACAAAAAACGCTATTATTTCGATCTATTACTCTACCGCAAAAGATTAAGGAATCTATTGAGTTTAAATTACAAGCGGATCAGGAAGCGCAGACATATATCTACTTAATTGAGAAAGAAAAGAAGGAAGCGCAAAGAAGAAAAATTGATGCCTTAGGTAAAGCTGAAGCAAACAAAATTTTGAGTGCTAGTATTACAGATAACATTTTAAGAGAAAAAGGAATTTCTGCAACTGAAGAATTGGCAAAATCTCCAAATTCAAAAATTATTATTATTGGAGGTGGAAAAGATGGTTTACCAATCATTTTAAATGGTGAATAAGACTTGAGATATTTTATTATTTTTTGTTTGTTGTTGAGCAGTCATGTAAAAGTGACTGCTCAATTGCGTTTAGATACTTCCTTGTCTCCAGAACAACTCATTCGCAAGCATTTATTAAGTTCCGAAAGCGATTTAATTATCAAGAATGTTACCTTTAAGGGGCAGCGTCAATCAATAGGCTATTTTTACAATGAAACGCCTTTAGATGTCATTAATCAAGGAATATTATTATCAACTGGCGATGTTTTTGATGCCATGGGCCCGAACAAGTCAAAGAGCACTGGAACGAGAGGCTCTGGCTGGGGAGATAAAGATTTACAGGCAATTGCAACAGGTGTTGTGATGGATGCTGTGGCATTGGAGTTTGATTTAATTGCTCTTCGAGATAGCATTGTGTTTGAATACGTTTTCGCTTCTGACGAATATCCTGAGTTTGTGAATAAAGGAGTGAATGACATTTTTGGATTCTTTTTAAAGCAACAGAATTCAAGGGCAATTTTTCCTATGAATTTGGCTTTAGTTCCCAACTCTAGAAAACCTGTGAACATTAACAACATCAATCACCGGGTGAATGAACAGTATTTTTTACGCTCCGATTTTTTAAATGCACACGATGATGCCTTTTGGAGACAAAACCCACATATATTTCTTCGGGCGCGGTTTTTTGAATACGACGGTTTTACAACCATTTTAAGAGCGACCGCAAAGTTGGAACCGGGAGAAACCTATCACCTAAAGTTTGCCATTGGCGATGTTGGTGATCGCATTTACGATTCAGCAGTGATGTTGAAGGCCCAGAGTTTTGCTTCTTCAGGAAAGCGAATTTCTCAAGCAGACTCGATTGTGAAGAATGAGATTGATCAAAAAATGTCAGCTTTTGCAACTTCTTACTCTTCGAACAAAGACCTTTCCTTTACCCTTCAAATTAACTTCAACACAAATGAGGCTGTCATTTTAGAAAGTTCTTTTGATGAGCTGAATGAATTGGTTACCATTATGGAAGAGTTTCAGGACTTGAGGATAGGAATTGTAGGGCATACGGACAATGTGGGTAGTGAAGAAGCAAATTTTGAGTTGTCTCAAAAGCGTGCCGTTGCTGTTAAAAAATACATTTATGATTTAGGCATTCCTTTCAAACGATTACATCATTCCGGCAAAGGAGAACTAAGTCCTATTGCTGAGAATATAACCGAAGAAGGAAAAGCAAAGAATAGGAGAGTGGAATTCCGTTTCCAGTATTAACCGGCGTTAGGTTATTAATTAATCAAAATTTGAAAATTCAATTGGCACAGTAACTTTTGTTTTGTCCCAAGCAAAACTTAAATTAACGTTGTATTCAAAAGCCATTGTAAAATGCTCTAGTGCTTCAGGTACATCATGTACCGCGGCATTGATTTTAATTACGTCAAATTCAGGGTTTCTTGAAGGTTTACTTGAGAAGTCAACACCCCAACCCGGAATTTCACTGTTCAAAATAACAGTCCATTGTGATGATTGCGGAATGGTCCATAGCGAATAAGTCCCAGCTTCAACATATTCCGTTCCAAACTTAATTCGTTTGTTGGTTGTAAAGGTAGTAGGTTCGTTGGCTCCTGTTCTCCAAACTTCATTCAACGGTACAAGGCCGCCAAAGATTTCTCTTCCTTTCTTAGAAGGACTGCAATAAACAGCACCTAAGGTTAAATTACCTGACTTATATGAAATGGTGTCTTGTGGAGAATGTTTCTTTGTTTGAGCTTTTGCGTAATCCATTCCGAAATATCCTGTTATTCCTAATATCACGACAATAATTCCAATCCACTTTAATGCTTTCATAGCTTCTAATTTTGATTAAAAGTACAAAGGAATTAAAGAATGGAGAAATAAATGAAGAGTTTCCTATCTGATTTGTATATGATTCTTTTTACCCAAATGACATGCAGTACTATCGCTAAAAAGGGAGTTAAACTACTTATTTTTCATATTTATCATTGCAAGCGGAATGAAATGGAATTTGGTAGTCTGCTTCAATTTTCATGGGCTTCATGTTCAAGAGCACAGGGGGATGAGCTAAATGAAAACTTTTTGAGGCAGTATATTAAACTGCGCTATCCCATTTTTCTTGAATCTTATTTAGCTTTATTAAGTATGGGATTAAAAGAACCAATTCTAATCTAAAATCAAAATCAAATGCGTCATCAATAAATGGGAGTGCTAGCATTAAAAATGAACAAATTACTATACCTATAATTGCATCTATTTTACCAAGCTTTATGGCTATATCTTTTTCAAACCATAAATTGTATGCTGTAAATCCTTTAAATATCCCAAGTGATATAATCAATAATCCAATTGATGTTAAAGGATCATTTGTTTCAAATCCGTAAAGAGACAATTGAACACTGTTGCCGAAAAATCCTAGTAGTAAAGAGATAATGGCAAAGAATCCAAATATCATGAAGAGCCAGCAAAATACTTTAATCCACCAGGGGAGTATTGCTCTTCTCTTGATTTTAATTTGAACAAATTCGTCTAAAGTGTTTTCGTCAGATCTATTTTCTTCCATTTTCTAGTTGTTGAATTACTTATTGTTCAAGGACTTCAAATCCGTGGAACGAGGTTCAATTTTACTTTAAATTTTTTTTTCACATCTGAAAAACGTTTGGCGTATAATTTTATGAGGTAAAGTAGTTCTGCTAATTTCTGAATAACTTAGTTAACTAGCTAATATGTTTAAAATTACTTCAATGTTATTCATCATTGATAATAAAACGAGTGAAGCTACCTGTTTTCATATTTGTCAAAACGAGTAACCGCAATAGCAGGGCAACCTGTTTCTTTATAACACTATGACGCCGACTTAGCTTGCCGAAACAAGTTATAATTTTCAGCTACTTTGGTTTTGTATAATTCCTTGGCTTTGTCAGATAAAAATGATTTGTCAAGCATTGCCGTTACCGCACTTTCTTTGGTATCAAAGGAGTCTATCATTTTTGTGATTATTTGTTCCCTTATTTTTAATCGTTTGCCAAATTCGAGAAAATCAGCACTACTGTAATTGTATTTTGTCCCCAAGGGCAAACTAGTTTGTTCCAATTCTTCAAATAAATTCAATGCCATTAAATTATCAGTAAGATGAACCTTTGTATTCATTAAGTCATAAGCCGGAGATAACATCATATCACCATCTGAAGTTTCCAACAAAGAAATATTTTTTAAATGAACATCCCCATTCCCAGTAAGGAAATTGAAGATCAGGAACCGTAGAAAATCAACTCTATTTAAGGGACTCAACCATTGCCCTACATCTTGGTAGGTTTTTGATTTATATTTATTATCGGCTTTCAAAACGGAGACAAAATCTTCCTGGTTTAGTTTTTCGCCATTTTGGTTATAATCAAAACGTCTGGTGATATATCTGTCTCTTATACACATCTCCGAGCCCACGAGACAGGCAGAAATCTC
>CAJXRL010000096.1 GCA_913059105.1 uncultured Flavobacteriales bacterium | reverse complement strand
GTGGGCTCGGAGATGTGTATAAGAGACAGAAAATATACTGAAAGTTATAATACTTTTGTTTTTTACGACTTTTTTAAACGAAACTATTTATGCTCAATTCTGTACTGGGTTAACCAATTTAACCACTGCAACTGGTTCCATTAATGATGGCAGTGGCTCTGCAAATTATAACTCGAATACCAATTGCACTTGGTTAATTCAACCTGCAGGAAATCCAGCAAATATCACTTTCACAATGGATACCATTAACTTGGGCTTCTTTCAAGATCGAGTAAGAGTTTACGACGGAACAAGTGCAGCAGGAACGCTTATTGCAACATACACACGTAACAATTTAGGCAATACGGCCATTGCCAATAGCGGAAGTATGTTTATTCAATTTACAACGGATGGATTTAATAATGCTCAAGGTTGGGCCGGAAGCTACACTAGTGCAAGAAATAATTGCCAACCAAACACAATTCTTACCACCAATACAGGAGCATTCACAGATGGAACAAGAAACGGTTTTAACTATGCCAATAACACAAATTGCGAATGGCTAATTCAACCTACCACTCTAGGACTTTTTGTAGAAGTAGACTTCAGCAGATTTAATGTAGCAACGGGAGACTCGGTGATACTTTATGATGGATCTAACGCATCTGCTCCTGTCATAACAGCATTAACAGGAAATATTAATCCTGGAATTTATCAATCAAGTGGTGGGAGTTTATTTGTTCGATTCATCACTGGTAATAGTATTGTTTCCAATGGTTGGAGAATTGTTTATAATTCTCAAACCATTCCATTATGTACTGGTCTAACGGTCCTTAATTCCCTCAATGGTCTATTTGATGATGGAAGTCCTTCCTTAAGAAATTACGTAGAGAATAGTAATTGCCAATGGCTAATTCAACCAACAGGAGCAGTAAGTGTAGACTTACAGTTTAACTACTTTTCTACAGAAGCCAATTTCGACTTTGTTACTGTTTATCAAGGAACAAATAATAATGGCGTATTACTTGGTTCATTTTCAGGAAACACTCTTCCTCCTTCGGTGAAAAGCACAACTGGCTCGATGTTTGTTGAGTTTAATACAGACAATAATACAAACAGAACAGGTTGGGAAGCTAACTTCACATCAACTAATGTTTCGACTATTACTGCAGCAATAGATACTATTTATCTTAATGCCGGCAATGGTAGTCTGAATTCTTTCCAAGTTACTGCCAATGCAAGCTGGACCACTTCCGACAATCAAAGCTGGTTAATTTCATCCCCAATTAATGGTAATGGAAATCAAACAATTAATCTATTAGCTATTCAAGGCAATATTGGACCTGAACGAACTGCTCAATTGTATATTAATGCTCTTACAGGTATTGGAGGTGATACAGTAACAGTTATCCAAAGGTCATCAGGAAGATTTTTAGATATACCAGCTGATACCCTTTTCTTCCCAGCTCTTAATCCATCGAGTCAGAGTTTTAATTTACTTGCCAACGTGTCTTGGACCTTAACTAAGTCAAGTCCTTGGATTTCATTGACCCCTTTAAACGGTAGTAATAATAGCAACCCTCAAGTTAGTATTAGTGATAATTCAAGTAATCAAATTAGAAGTGGCTACATAGTAGCTTCAGGAACTCAAAACGCAGGAAATGACACAATTTATATCCAACAAGACTCTTTACCACAGAGCTTTTCTGTTTCACCAAAAAACATACTATTAAGTTATAATACTGGTAGTTTTGATTCTATTCTAGTAAATGCAAATTTAAATTGGGTTTTGACCCATTCTGCTTCATGGCTTACAACAAGTGCTTCAAGCGGTAATGACAGCACTTATGTTACTATAACCTCAAACTCTGCAAATCTTACATTTGCAGATCGTTCAACTTACATCTATTTTGATGCCGGCAATGGAAGGTTTGTGGATTCCGTTTTAATTACGCAAAAATTTCATCTACGAAACTTTTCCGTATCACCAAAAAACAGAACATTAAGTTATGCTTCTGGAAGTTCTGACTCTGTTCAAGTGAATGCAAATTTAAACTGGGTATTGACTAGTGCGGCATCTTGGTTAACGACAAGCACGTCGTCCGGTAGTGACAGTGCAAACATCACAATAACTGCAAACTCTGCTAACCTTACATTTGCAGATCGTTCAGCTTACATTTATTTTGATGCCGGAAACGGCAGATTTGTCGATTCCGTTTTAATTACACAAGAATTTTTACTGCGAACTTTTTCTGTATCTCCAAATAACTTAACATTGAATTCTACTACTGGTAGTTTAGACATTGTTCAAGTCTATGCTAATTTAGATTGGACTTTATCTAACTCTGCCACTTGGCTTTCGACTAATGTAACATCAGGAAATGACAGTGCAACAGTAACAATAACAGCAAACTCAGCTCCACCTACCATTGCAGATCGCTCATCCTATGTTTATTTTAACGCCGGAAACGGGAGATTTCTCGATTCTGTTTTAGTAACGCAAAGAGGCATTCTTCCATTTTTAGTAGGTTCGCCCGATACTGTTCTATTAAGTATGGGAGTTGGCGAAGTTGCAACGTTTAACATTTCTGCTTCAAGCAATTGGAATATCACTTCTGCTAGTAATTGGCTAACGTTAAACAAACTAAACGGAGCAGGAAATGATATTATCACAGCAAGTACTAGTAGTATTAACACTACAAACATTGCTAGAATAGCTGAATTATATTTGACTGACGTCGCAAATAACCTCAAGGATACACTAATAGTTATTCAAGGAGGTAGAACTGGTACAATTTCAGTGAGCCCTTCCAGCATAAATTTAGCTTCATTGAACAGTAGTTCAGCTATATTCCAAATTACCTCAGATGTTACTTGGTCTATTACTGGCGTTCCTGGTTGGTTAAACTTATCGGCATCTTCTGGAATGAATAATGGATCAATAACCGTAACTGCTAATTCGGCAAACCAAAGTGGTGTGGATAGGGTTGTTACTTTATTAATTAATGGGCTTGGCTCAGTTAGTAGATCGGTAAGGGTTACGCAACTAGATATTAGTTCTAATAGCTTTCTTTTATCAGTTGATACTTTATTTGTTGGTAATACAACTGGAAGTTTAGCAGACTTCACGGTGATTGCAAATAGCGGTTGGAGCTTAACAGAAACCAGTTTTTGGCTAGCTCTAAATAAAACAAGTGGAACCAATACTGAAATAGTAACCGCTAGAGCGGGTGCTGATAACTTATTTGGTTCACCTCGCCTTGCTACAGTCACTGCTAGCTCAACTGGTAATCCTGACCGAACATTAGTGGTGGTTCAAGCCGGTGCTCCTTTAAGTTTTAGTTATGCGCCAGACAGTTTAGTGATTGGAGCTGATTCTGCATCATTTGGGAAGTTTAATTTAACCTCTAATCTCTCTGCTTGGACAGTAAGTGAATCCGAGAATTGGATGAAAGTTTCACCTGGTAATGGAAGTGTAACAGACGAAATCACAGTAACAGCGACAAAGTCTAATAATACAGGTATAAGAAGATCTGGGATTGTAACAATTAGTTCTCCTCCTTTTGTTCCTTTAGCTGCCCGAGTAATTCAAGATACTGTTAGATCAATTGGTTTAAAGGAAAGAACTTTAGAGCAGCAAGTGTCTATTTATCCAAACCCAAGTGAAGGAGTCGTTAATTTAAAACTGAAAAATGGACAAGACCTATCGAACGCAATTATTGAAGTGTACGACATTATTGGAAAATCTGTGAGTTGTAAAGTAGATATTATTACGAGAGAACATCTTGCATTTAACTTTTCTGAGCTTGATAAAGGCTTCTATTTCATAAGAATTACTATTGGCGAAGAAAGCTTTGCTAAAAAGATTCTACTTACAAATTAAACAGGAAGAAATATTTGAGCATAAAAAAGGGGAATAAACATTGTTTATTCCCCTTTTTTATGCTATTAACTTAAATGTTTAAACCTTCATTATATCTGCTTCTTTTGCTACCAAAATCTTATCTACTTTGGAACCAAAATCGTTTGTCAAATCTTGAATCTTTTCCTCAATTCCTTTTGCTAAATCTTCAGAAAGTCCATCTTTCTCCAACCTCTTCACTTCATCATTTCCCTCTTTCCTAGCATTTCGAATCCCAACTTTTGCATGTTCCGCTTCTGCCCTAGCTTGTTTGGCTAAATCTCGTCTTCGCTCTTCAGTCAATTGAGGAATATTAATTAGAATCATCTCTCCATTACTTTGAGGATTCAAACCTAAATTGGAATTAATAATAGCCCTTTCAATTGGTTCTAAAGAAGATTTCTCCCAAGCCTGAATTGTTAAGGTTCTTGCATCCATCGTACCAATATTAGCAATTTGAGTAAGGGGAGTCATAGATCCATAATAATCTACCATTACGCTGCTTACCATACTAGGATTAGCCTTGCCCGCTCTAATTTTAGTAAGCTCTTTTTCTAGGTGATCTACTGTCTTCTGCATCGATTCCTTTAAAGAATCAAGTATAAATTCTATTTCCTCTTCCATTTGCTTGATTTTATAAAATGAAATTACTGATTTGTCTCCTTAAAATTCTACAAGTGTTCCCACATTTTTTTCTCCCTCTACTACCTTCTTCAAATTTCCAGGAGTATTCATGTCGAATACAACGATTGGTAACTTGTTTTCATTGCAAAGCGTGAATGCAGTCATATCCATAACATTTAATCCTTTCTCATACACTTCAGTGAACGAAATAGTATCAAACTTAATTGCATCTGCATTTTTCTCAGGATCTTTATCATAGATTCCGTCAACTCTTGTGCCCTTCAAAATTACATCCGCCTCCACTTCAATTGCACGTAAACTTGCAGCTGTATCTGTTGTAAAGTAAGGATTTCCAGTACCCGCACCGAAAATTACTACTCTACCCTTTTCTAAATGCCGAACTGCTCTTCGTCTTATATATGGTTCCGCAATTTGCTCCATTTTTATAGCCGTTTGTAAACGAGTAAAAACTTCGTGCTTCTCCAATGCCGATTGCAGCGCCATTCCATTAATTACCGTAGCCAACATGCCCATATAGTCACCTTGAGCTCTGTCAATCCCGCCATCAACAGCTTGAATGCCCCTAAAAATGTTTCCACCTCCAATTACAATTGCCACTTCAATACCAGCTCTTACAATCTCCTTTATTTCTTTGGCATACTGATCTAGTCTATTGTGATCAATTCCGAATTGCTTCTCACCCATAAGGGCCTCTCCACTTAATTTTAAAAGAATTCTCCTGTAAGCCATAAATTTTATTTTGATGCGAATTTAAAAATAAGTTAGTCAAGTTTTGGTTTTGCCTCTTCTTGATTTCACAATTGGGCATAAAAAAACCCCGAAATAAATTTCGAGGCTTTTTGTTTGTTCAATTAAACTAGTGAACTTCTCTTAAAATCAGTAACCGTTAAGTCTTTATTTACTGACTGTAAATAAGCTTTAACACTCATTTTATTGTCAACAAAGTATTGCTGATTTAACAATGTATTATCCTTGTAATATTTTTGAAGTTTTCCTTGAGCAATTTTATCTAAAATAGCTTCAGGCTTACCTTCTTTTAGAGCTAACTCTCTACCTATTTCTAGTTCTCTAGCTTTAACTTCATCGCTAACACTTGCTTCGTCTAAAGCAATAGGGTTCATTGCAGCAATTTGCATTGCAACGTTTCTTCCTGCAGCCGCTGCATCGTCATTGTTTTGGTTTAAAGCCACAATAGTTGCAGTTTGGTAACCAGGATGATTGTATGCTACAGCTTTATCGGCCGAAACTACATCGAAATGTGATAATTGAATCTTTTCGCCAATCTTACCTACTTCTTCAATTAACTTTTCAGCAATTGTCATAGAATCATCAAACTTAGCAACTCTTAAATCTTCAATAGATCCTGGCTTTTCGTTTAAAGCAATGTTTAAGATATTCTTTGCAACAGCAACGAATTCATCATTCTTTGCAACGAAATCAGTTTCACAATTTAATGTAATAATAGCAGCGTAAGAAGAATCTTCTGTTGCTCCAGCAACAATAACTCCTTCATTAGCGTCTCTATCACTTCTCTTTTCAGCAACTTTCTGTCCTTTTTTTCTAAGGATTTGAATTGCTTTATCGAAATCACCTTCAGCCTCAACAAGAGCTTTTTTACAGTCCATCATGCCTGTACCGGTGTGCTTTCTTAATCTATTTACTTCAGCAGCAGTTATATTAGCCATCTTAGTATGTATTTAATTTGTGTGAATAATAAAGATTATTTTGCTTCGTCAGCTTTTGTCTCTTCAACTTTTGCTTTTTCAGCTTTAGCCGGCTTAGCCTTTGATGGCTCAACTTTTACTTCTTCAGCTTTAGCTGTCTCATCTTTTTTCGCTGATTCAGCCTTCGCTGTTTCGGCTGCTTCCTTATCTGCAGCTTTCTTATCCGCCACTACTTTGTTTTTGTCCTTTTCGTCTTGTCTTTCAGATAAACCTTCAGCAACTGCTCCGGTCATAATTTCTAAAATCTTGTCAATAGACTTAGCAGCATCATCATTTGCAGGAATCGGAAAATCCACTAAAGATGGATCAGAGTTTGTATCAACAATAGCAAATGTTGGAATATTTAGCTTTTTCGCTTCTGCAACTGCAATGTGCTCCTTTTTAATGTCAACAATAAAAAGTGCAGAAGGCAATCTGTTCAAATCAGAAATAGAACCTAAATCTCTTTCTAATTTAGCTCTCTGACGAGTAATTTGAAGTCTTTCTCTTTTTGATAGAACTTTGAATGTTCCGTCTTTCAACATGTTGTCGATAGTAGACATCTTACGAACTGCTTTTCTAATAGTAGCAAAGTTGGTTAACATTCCACCAGGCCATCTTTCAGTTACATAAGGCATGTTAATAGCTGAAACTCTAGTTTCAATAGCGTCTTTTGCTTGTTTCTTTGTTGCAACAAAAAGAATTTTCTTACCTGATTTTGCGATTTGCTTTATTGCTTCAGCTGCATCGTCTAACTTAACAGCCGTTTTGTGTAAATCCAAAATATGGATTCCGTTCTTTTCCATGAAAATGTATGCTCCCATTTTTGGGTGCCATTTTCTTTTTAAGTGTCCAAAATGAACACCTGCTTGCAATAATTCTTTGTAGTCTGTTTTTGACATTTTTTTTGTGTTTACGTTCGATTAAAAAACAATTGCAGAGTAGTGAAATAAATCAGTCTCTGCAATTTTGATACTAAACACACCTTTCGGCGATGCTTAAATTCTTGAATATTTCGATGAATTTCTTCACCCAACAAACGATATTAACGCTTACTGAATTGAAATTTCTTTCTTGCTTTTTTCTGACCTGGCTTCTTTCTTTCCACCATTCTTGGGTCTCTTGTCATTAGTCCTTCAGCTTTCAATGCAGGCTTGTGGTCCGCATCAATTTGAACAAATGCTCTAGAAACAGCCAATCTAATTGCTTCTGCTTGACCTGTAATTCCACCGCCTGAAACGTTGACTTTCAAATCAAACTGATCAACATTGTCCGTCAATGTAAAAGGTTGGTTAATTCTGTATTGTAATGCAACAGTTGGAAAGTACTCTTTGTAGTCTTTTCCGTTGATTGTGTACTTTCCTTTACCTTTTGTCATGTAAATTCTAGCAACCGACTTCTTTCTTCTTCCTAAAGTATTGATAACCTCCATAACCTTATTTAATTGAATCTAATTTAATTTCTCTTGGCTTTTGAGCTCCAAATTTGTGCTCAGCACCTTCTACTGCATGTAAGTTTCTGAATAAAGCTCTTCCCAATCTGTTTTTTGGTAGCATACCTCTTACCGCTTTTTCTACCAAAGCAAGTGGCTTTTTCGCTAACAAATTCTCAGCAGTAATAAACTTTTGACCACCAGGATATTCACTGTAAGAAACGTATTTCTTTTCAGCCATCTTGTTTCCAGTCAATTTAACTTTTTCAGCATTAATTACCACTACATTGTCTCCACAATCTACGTGAGGAGTGTAATTTGGCTTATGCTTTCCTCTAATCATTTTAGCAACTTTTGAAGCTAAACGTCCTAGTGTTTCGTTCTCAGCATCTACTAAAACCCACTGCTTATTAACAGTTGCTTTGTTCGCCGAAATGGTTTTATAACTTAAGGTATCCACGGTATTCCTTTGTTTTACTTATTGTATATAACTATTCATCCCCTAAAATGGGGATGCGAAGTTAGAATTAATTTTTATTTTAGACAACATCACATAACAGAAAATTATCATCTACTTTAATTCCTTTAAAAGAAATGAGGAAAAGCGCGCTTTTCCTCATTAAAAACTTTTTATTTGGTGTGTTATTAACAGTGCTGATCGAATGCAGCTGTTAAATTTTCTGCGATCATCTCCGCAGGTCTTCCTTCAATGTGATGTCTTTCGATGAAGTGGACCAACTTTCCCCCTTTAAATAAGGCAATAGATGGAGACGAAGGAGGGTAAGGCAACATGTGCTTTCTTGCTTGAGCAACTGCATCTTGATCAACTCCTGCAAAAACAGTCGTTAATCTTGTAGGTACTTTTGAATGCTTTGAAGCCATAGTTACTGCAGGGCGAGCATTTGCTGCCGCACAACCACAAACTGAATTCACCATAACCAAGACAGTCTCGTCTGCATTTGAAAGGGCTGCATCAACTTCTGAAGCATTCGTTAAATCTTGAAAGCCCACAGAAGTCAATTCTTCTTTCATTGGGGCTACTAGTTCTGCTGGATACATATTTATATGTGTTTAATTATTTACTGTAAAATTTTGAACTACAAAGTTAATCAAACTTCGTATGAGAACTGAACGTAATCCACGTCGAATGGTTTACATTTTATGCATTATTATGAAATCATTAACATTTTCAGATTTTGCTATCATTATTTTAGTCGAATGAAAAGATTACTTTTTATATGCCTTACATTTTTTTACACCTCTACTACTCTATTCTCACAAATAGCTGTCTCTTATACACATCTCCGAGCCCACGAGACAGGCAGAAATCTC
>CAJXRL010000095.1 GCA_913059105.1 uncultured Flavobacteriales bacterium | reverse complement strand
GAGATTTCTGCCTGTCTCGTGGGCTCGGAGATGTGTATAAGAGACAGGAGTAATTTTGTCTAAATAAAAGTTGAAGCTTTTCTTTGTTGCTTCGTTCTTCACATTGTCTGTTGCGTAATAGTATAATGTATGATCGCCATCTGACAATCCATTCACATTAATGTTTGGAGAATAGCTTCTGTTTCCTTGGCTATCGAATGAATAGACAACGCTTCTAATTCCCGAAAGATTATCTGTTGTGCTCAAGCTAAATTTTGTGCTTGGAGCAATGATGGTGTTGTTGTACACTATGCCGACAATAGAGTGAGCAGAGCTTGGTGGAGTTAAATCTACCGTAAATGCGCTTGAACGAGTATTCTCTGCATTTCCAACATTGTCTGCAGAATAGTAATACAAAGTATTGCTTCCTTCTTTAGCAGCGCTTACAGTGCTTGAATACTTTCCAAATCCGCCATTCAATGAAAATTGCGTTTCTGATACTCCGGAAACCCCATCTCTAGCTGATAAATCAAAGTTTAGTGCTTTTCCGTAAAAAGTAACACTACCATTGTTGTATCTAGGTGCTCCGGTAAACTTTAAGCTTGTTCTAGGAGGAAGGCCGTCGGCATACATCTCCATCAATACTTCTCGTTTTGGAACAATTGTTTTTCCTGTAGCAGGATTAACCGCCCATTTACTTCGAATGTAATTAACGCCTTCTGTATCTAAATACATTGGGTTGGCATCCTTCGGATTTGTTTTGCTTTTTAATGGGTAACTTTTTCCGTCGCCCTCCGGGGTAGTAGAAAAACTAATGTAAACCGGTAACGATTTTTGAACATAGTATTTCTTGTCTTGCTCAAACACTTTGTTTTCGTAAGTCGGTTTTGTTGGTTCCTGAGCAATAGCGGAGGAGATAAAGGCCATGTTAAGGCCCACCAACAGCAGTTTTGTAGTGGATTTCATCATTTTTGTTTAGAGTTTTAGCCAAGTAATCTTGGAAAATAACCTCCTAAATGTAGTAAAATTTTGATTAAAGCCACTATTCAACTTTATTTATAAACTGATGTGTGTCTTTTTTAGTTCTGAGAATCCTTTAAAATCCTAAATTGAATAGTTCGAGCAAGCTGAAGTAGTTTTGCCTCGTTTGTGTTCTTTAGAATCATTTGTATAGCTGACACAACACCAATTTGAATAATCAAATAATATCAGAAACAGACTACAGATAAAACTATCTGATTTGTCGAAATATTGAAAACAAAAAATGCACCTTGATTTCTCAAGATGCATTAAAGTTCGATTCAATATAGATTAAGCCATTTTCTTCTGCTTTTTTTCTAAATGTGCTACTCTTTCTTTTTTTGCTAAAGATACATTGCCTGTTTCGGCATATACTTTTGCATCATTCAATACTGTATCTAATGTTTGGTTCATTTTCTTTTTCATCATGCCATTCATCATGCTTCCCATTAGTCCTTTTGATCCAAACTGTGCTTTCATTACCAATTTTGATTTATTATTGCCCAAGTCAACAACGGTCCAATCACTGACTGCCTTAGTTACAAAACCCGGCATTCCTTCATTTACACGGTATGCTAAATTCATATTAGCATCGCTGTATTTATAAAGTGTTTCATTGATTTTACTAAATCCTTTAACGTTAACATCGCAAACTCTTTCCGAGCAAACAGCTCCTTCAAATTCAGAATTTCCTGAACCACTTGCATGATCAACATTAGATGACCATTTATAGACTTCTACAAAACCGGGGCCTACCATTTTCCAAAGTTCATCAGCTGAAACATTTATAATAATCTCTTTTTCTAATTCAAATCCTTTTTCTGCCATAGCAACCGTATTAATTGTTAATAATAAAATGAGGGTTTTTACAATCTTTTTCATATTTGTATTTTTTAGTTCGATACAAAGATTGTTAACAATAACAGGAATGTATTTCTAGAAAAGTTCGACTAATTGCTCGTTTGGTTCAATCTGAATTGAGTAGGCGTTTGGTTGTATTTTTCTTTAAAAATAGCTGAGAATGTAGAGACATCCTGAAACCCGGAGTCATAAGCAACAACCGATACCTGTTGGTTACTGCAAGTTAACAATGTGGCGGCATGGTTCAATCTCTTCTCTTTTATGTACCGTGCTGGTGTTTCTCCAAAGGTTTTTTTAAACTCTCTTTTGAAGGTAGAAAGACTCATATTACAAATGTAAGCCAATTGCTCTGTACTCAATTCATTGAATATGTTTCCTTCAACCGATTGCTTAAATTTTACATTTACAGGCGCGAATATATCTGTTAGAAGCTTTCGAATGCTTTTATGGTTTTCTGACTTCAGCAGAATCATCATGAGCTCCCTTAATTTAAGTAATCCCAATTCTTCGTCTAACGTCTCTGGAGATTCAAAATAAATAGATAGATTTTGCATGTATTGCTCAATCAATTTGTTGTGAATTAGTTTTTTAGGCTTAGGAATATCATCTCCAAGCTTTAAAAATGAAGGGACTTCGTTTTTGAAAATTTCTTTTAGCAATTCTGGGTAAAGGTATACTGCTATGGCTTCACAATCTGAGGAATCGTCATCACTGATGTATTTCTGTACATAATTTCCACATTGCTTCATGATGGCTTCTTTGGTGCTAACTTTATGTAGACCACGAGAATCATAACTCAACATACTACCTTGAGTCATGTAAAAAAAGCAAGCAAAGTCTTTGATTTCACCTTGAGCGATAAACGGAGATTTAAACTTGGCTGTTTGAAACAATGGTTTTCCCCTAAATTCTATGGTTTTAGTTGCATACATAGGTCAAACATAACTAGATAATAGGAAAAGAATTGTCTGAAAAGGGTCAAATGATATATTAAGTCTATTTTATAGATTCAATTTTATCGCGAATTTGTCGGTATTTATTCCATCAAATAAAGGAAAAAATGGCCGCAGCACAATCTATTATTGCAAATAGAGGCTGAGAATCTTGTTCTTCCTTCTTCTTGGGGAATTCTGGTCGGTCTTCATCAGTCACCCAACTAGTATCTACGACATTCATATTTGTTTGAAGTTAAAAAAATGAGATAGAGGTTAATGAATCAACATCACTTTTTTTGACTGCAATCCATGACGAATAAAATAAAGGCCATTGGGATATTCACTTAAATCAATCTGATTCTTTTCTTGGTTAAATAGCACTTCTTTAAGGAGCCGAACATTGGAATCATAAATTGAGATGATCTGATTTGAAACTTCCGCAACAACAATATTCAATATTCCATTTGTGGGATTTGGGTGAACTGATAAAGATATTGATGGATTACTCAATTCAGTTATATGAGTGATACAATTGTTAACTAGAGAATCTCCAGTAAAACTCCATCCGTCTGTAATTAACAGATTTCGGGCACTATCGGCCGCACAGTATTGCAACCCTGCCACTCCTATAGTTTTATTTCTGTAACTATTACTTTGCCACCCAATTAGGGTGCTATCGTAATTCGCAATCGAAAGGCCAGAGTGGTCTAGCATGCCCCACATTCTGATTACGGAATCAATTACCCAACCGTCTAAGTTCTGGTCAAATGAAGTGGCATTTTTAAACATTTCAATTAAGGAAATTGTTTTTGATATGTCCCAGTTGCCAATATTTTGATTAAAAGAAATTGCACCATCGAACATATTAGTCATGGAGGTAACAGCCGAAACATTCCAACCTGATATATCTTGATCGAATGAAGTAGCATTCTTAAACATTGCATTCATTCTTTTAACAGAATCAACTTGCCAATTCCCAATATCTTGATTAAAGGCTGTAGCTCCCCAAAACATTCCATCTAAGTCCATTGCTGCAGCAACATTCCAATAGCTAAGGTCTTGATTAAATAAAGTGGCATCCCTAAAAATATTACTGAACGAAGTTATTGTAGAAACATCCCATGCACTAAGGTCTCCATTGAATTTTGATGCCCCCGAAAACATCCCAAAAATAGGAGGAGCCATAGAAAGGTTCGGGTTATCTGTTGGACCATTTTCTAAATTAATACATCCAGTAAAGGCATTAAAAAGCTCTATCCAAGCTGTAGTACCCCATTGATCAATGGAGACCAATTTATTTGCGTCTCTGATAAATCCAACGTTTGTTCGACCAAAATCAATTTTTGGAAATGTACCGCGGATACGAATAGTATATCTTCCAATCGAGTCATATTGATGTACTATGTTCTGAGTTATACCTAACGTATCAAATACTCCATCATTGTCCCAATCTACATCATAATTGTAGTTCAAGTTAACATAGGTATTAATATAATAAGAGCTATCGTTAGATTGACCCAATTTGTCTGTTTGTATGGTAAACATAAAGTGACTAGAATCTTTTTGGGCAGCCAAAATTGAAACAAATCCGACTAGAACTATAAGGGTGAAGAGCTTTTTCATATCTTGGTTTAAGTACTAAGGATACAAATAAAAAGCTTAACGCTGCTTTGCTACAGAGAGATGGACCAACATCACTTTCACAGAAGGGACTAGACTTTGAATAAAGAACAGTCTAATGGGGTATTTACTTAATTTTTGCTACCGTCTGAATAAACCCTTGATTCGGTTTCGTTTATTTTTTGTTGACTGTAGTTATCAAGTTGCAATCAATAAAGTTTCTTTGCATTCTCTATAACTTGTCGAAGACTGTTAAAATGAAAAGGTTTTTTAATGAATTCACAATTATCGAACATTTTTGTCTTTTCAGAAAACAATTGGTTGTAACTAGCGGAAACAAATACGAGGTAAAAGTCAAAATTATTTCGCAAAATTTCAGCAATTTCAATCCCATTCTCCTTACTGTTAAGGTTGATATCCATAAACACGATTTTGACCTCATCGGTCATTAAATTCATTGCCTGATCGAGACTGCTTGCGATTCCAACGCATTCATTACCCGTTAGTTCAATGGATAATTCTAAATCCATAGCAATAATCATTTCATCTTCAATAACTAAGGTCTTCATACGTTAAATTTTAGCGTATAACAAACACCCATATCTTTGGATGAATCTATTTCGATACTTGCCTTAATTTGAACAGCTAGTGCTTTTACTAATTTCATTCCTAAGCCTAAGCTCTTTTTGCTCCCTTCTATTTCAATCATTCCAGGTCCATTATCAGCAATTATCAAAGAAATTTCGTTCCCTTTTTTGCGCATTTGAATTCGCATACAAGGATTCGGATTTGATACAAAGCCATATTTAAAAATGTTAGTAATAATTTCATTCAAGATTAAACTACACGGAACCAAAAGGTCTAAGTTTAGTTTGAAATTATCTATTTCAATTTCTTGGTCAAACATACTCTTCTCTGTTATGTATGCTGAAGAAATGTTCGAAATTATATCTTCAATATAGGGCTTGATATAAATCTCTCCTGAATTATCTGAATCATACATTTTTTCGTGGACTAATGACATTGCCATAATCCGTTGTTTTGAGTTTTCGATTATTCGCTTAAATTCAAGATTTTCAGTTTCAGCAACTTGCAGTGAGAGTAAGCTTGACACAAGTTGCAGATTATTTTTGATCCTATGGTGAATTTCTTTTAAAAGGATATCTTTTGCTTCCGCTTTTTTACGTGCGTTAATTGCTACTGAAACAACCATAAAATAATCCAGCTTCTTTTGATTGTCATAGATGGGAGAAATTGTTGATTCAAACCACAACTCTTTATTGTCATTTGATACTATCATGCCCTCATGAACCCTAACTTCACCTGTATCTTTAGAATCTTGCAGTTTTGCATACATTGATTCTCTAAATTCTTCAGGATAGAAATCCAGAGGAAATGGTTTCAAGTAATAGGATGTAATGTTTTCAATTTTAAGTGCTTCAATTCCAGCTCGACTCATATAATGTAAGTTGAAATTCGGATCTACCACTTTGGTGCAAACTGGAGAGTTCTCAAGCCAATCAGTGCTTTTTAATTCTAAGTTCTTCAGAGTATTATTATCAGTTTCAGAATCCGTTATTTTTAACATGATTTTCCCTTTTTATTCTTACTATTCAATTTTTTGAAATTTGGCTAATGCTCAAATATAGTGGGTAGTGAATAACGTAAAGATACAAATCGCTTGTGAATTTTACCGAGCGAGTTTAATTGATGATTCGGTGTCTTTCAATTTAACGTATTAAATATATTAAAACCAAACGGTTGATTAATTTTTAACATTTTAATCTAAAAGAATGGCATCTAATTTTGTATTGTTGTTTGCCGCATCACCAAACTAATTTTTCATTCATCACTATCCATCGAGAGCAATTCTGTTTTGGTATAGTTCATTTTGAAGCAATACAACCGATTTCAGAACTAAGACTTTAATCACCAATCTGTCGGTTTATAATCTTTCAGGAATTTACCGCACCAATGTTTGCCAGTGTTTATTCCATCAAATAAAGGGTCTAACACACGGGCAGCACCATCTACAATGTCTAGTGGTGGCTGGAAATCATGTAGCTCTTCCTTCTTTCTTGCCAATTCTGTTGGGTCTTCATCCGTAACCCAACCAGTATCTACCGCATTTGTGTAAATGCCATATTTCGCAAAGTCAGAAGCAGAAGTGTGCGTCATCATGTTGAGGGCTGCTTTTGCCATGTTGGTATGCGGGTGCCGATCTTCTTTATGCCAACGATGAAATTTACCTTCCATAGCCGAAACATTGATAATGTGCTTTATACCTGTGTTTTCTTTTTTCATGATGTTCACCAATCGGTTCACCAAAACAAAAGGAGCTACGGAATTCACTAACTGAACTTCTAACATTTCATTGGTGTGGATTTCACCCAATTTTAAACGCCAACTGTTTGTTTTCCTTAAGTCTATTTGTTGTAAATCTGCATCCAATTCACCTACAGGAAAAACTTCATTGCTCGATAAGGTATCGTCAATGCTATACGGTATTTGCGATAATTGGGCAGAAGCATGAAGTCCAATTCCTAATTGCTTTCCGTGCCAGCTGAGGGGAAGGTTTTTCTGGTCTTTTTCAGTAAAGCTTGTATTTAGGTGCTGCAGTTCTTTAATACAGGCATCGTGGTCTGCTAAAGCGGCTTGAGCAAACTGTGGCAACTCTTGTATTGGCAAGTCCTCATTTGCCATTAAGTGCTTGTAAAAACCGGCAGGTCTGCGTACTGTTTGCGCTGCGTTGTTGATGAGGATGTCTAGTTTTTCGTATTTCTGCTCAATAAAATTGCAGAAAATCTCTACACTTGGAATGTGTCTTAAATCCAACCCATGAATGTGCAATTTATCTCCCCAGAGTTTAAAATCCAGTTCTTTGGCAAAACGCAAGGCAGAATCTACCGGAAATCGGGTAGTGGCAATAACGATTGCGCCTGCACGCAACATTAACAACGTAATGTGATAGCCAATTTTTAGCCTAGAACCTGTTACAAGTGCTACCTGGCCTGTTAAGTCTGCTGTTTGAAAACGTTTGGCATAATTAAAGTCTCCACAGTTTTTGCACATGGTGTCGTAAAAGTGGTGCAACGAATTAAAAACCGTTTTACAGACGTAACAGTTTCTTGAAGATTCTAATTTTACTTTGGCTTCGTTTTCCTTTCCAGTTAAGGAAATTATTTTTGGAGCCACAAAAACACTAGCATCTCTTGCAGAACGAATTCCAGTTGTATTTCTAGCCTGTTTGTCTTTTGCTTTAAGCTTCCGTTTGTTCAGTTTCCGTGCTTCTCTTTTTCTCCTGCTAAACTCTTCTTTGCTGGGTCTCGAAAAACGACCGGCAGCGGTTATCAAAGCGATTCGTTTCTCTTTAGGGATCTCGAAAATTTGATTGGTATTGGCGTTTAATTGTTCTAAAATGGCAAGACAGTGGTCTATTTCTTCCTGACTGATGTTCTCTAGTCCTCGCTCACTTTTATTATCAGCCATAAATGTATTTTACGGTGAAATTAGCTATAAATAATACGGTTTATGCATGCAATTATGCTGTACTCATTTGATTCAAATTTCCTATCTATTTGGCACTCCTACCATCATTCACACTAATTTATTACGTAAGCTGTTCTAATCTGACTTTGCTTGAAAAGTAAATTTGATTTCAGGTGCAAGATCTTGCATGCTCTTCGCGAAGTCTAACATATCCGTATCCTCCAATTCGTAGTACCACTGACATGAAATGGTAGTTTTCCCTGTCTCTTGAAGCCTTCCAAGCATATGCATAATCTTATGAATCATACTAGAACTTGCCGAATTAAGATACTTGAAAGAGATTTGAATTTGAGTTTCTTCACCGGGAGTCCGATAGTAATCACTAAACCAGTCAATAATTGGAAAGTAAAAAGTTGCCGCATCTTCAGGTATTGAAGTTCCACCGAAAGATAATTCTCCAGATGGCATTAGCTTAAAAAAAGGAGTTTTCTCCTTTCCTTCTATTATTAGCGGGTTCATAGATAATATGCAATTTACAAAAAAATATATAGTACAAGGTAGAGATTAATAATTTGCATGGATGCTTAGCTAAGTGTTTACTAATGTTTTTCTTTAAATTGTTCTCTTAAAGTATCAAGCTATTTTAATTCAAAGATCTCAGGACCATCTCCAAGTCCCGCTTTCAATCCAGTTTCCTTCTTCATCTTTTTTATAAGAAACATTTTCATGAACATTTTCATCGATAATATAATTTTTATCTTTGTGTTCCTCGAATTTTCCATTTTGCCAATAATCTATCATTGTTGAAATAAAAGTGGAATCATCAGGAAAATCAGTGATACCTTCAGAATACATATTTCCTATACTTATTGAGGTATGTACGAAATGGTTTTTAAAGGGATTCCAAGAAAAGTTGGCCTGTGAGCTTAAAATGACAGTATCCTCCTTATATACAAGAATTTTGATAGTGAGTAAGTTCCACATTGGTTTTTCAAACCACAATCCAAAAGCTTTCGCCGACCTTGGATTGTCAGGATTATAGTTTCTATTTTCACTGCTCCACTTACCAGTTCCATTAGTTAATTAATTAGCCATTTTTATAAAATTAGCGAACTGTAGTTCAGTATTTTTTGACTGAATCTGTGCCTCACAATAATAACTGTCTCTTATACACATCTGACGCTGCCGACGATCTACTCTGTGT
>CAJXRL010000094.1 GCA_913059105.1 uncultured Flavobacteriales bacterium | reverse complement strand
CGTGAGCTCGGAGATGTGTATAAGAGACAGGAACAGTATAATTCTGAAATTTCAAAAGAGGAAATTAAAGCTTGGATTTGGTACAAACGTAGCAAAGAAAGCTATAATGATGTTGGTGTAATTCTTACAGAGTCAAGTGGATGGTCGAAATATGTAACTTCTGAAATTGAAGAAGCACAGTATCTAAAGCTTTGGCTTGAGATGGGAGTAATCTGTTATTTTAAGGACAATTATATACCCAGTGTTTTATATTACGCAGAAAACATTTATGTTAGAAAAGCTGAGCTACTCAAAGAGAAAAGTAAGATCATTGAAAAGTTTGGAGAAGAGCAATATCAACGTCAAGAAAAGGGATTAAATTCAGTTTTACCAAAGTCATTGAACCTTACTAATAAAGACTTAGGAAACAGGCTTGTTATTAAACCCATTTCAGATTTCGCAAGGAATTATAAAATTGTCGAATTAGTAGACGGAACAAATTTCCAAAGCTACCATTGGAACAAAGGCACAGACAACTCTGCAAACTTGACAACTGCTTTTGCAAAATGGATTTCTCAACAACCAACAGAAATTTTTGAAAAGTCGGACAAACGTTCAATTGTTAGATTCTATTTAGAAGGACGAACTCCAGATAGGATGTATGACAAAGCACAGAAGCTTCGAATGAAGCAAAACGCTAAAATGGAAGGTGATCAGTTGTTTCAACAATTTTTAGCAGTGGCTTTGAAACCTGAAGATCAAAAGAAGATAGAATACTTGTGGAATAGTAAATTCAATGGCTACGCTCAAATAAACTACTTTAAAATTCCTGTAGGGTTTAGTTGCAGCACAACTTTTAAGAATAAGCCATTATTTATTCGTCCTGCTCAACGAGAAGGATTAGGTTTTATAGCTGCAAATGGCGGTGGTTGCATAGCTTATGATGTTGGTGTTGGAAAAACAATGACAGGTATTCTTTCCATTGCAAATGCCATTGAAAGTGGAATGTGCAAACGTCCATTGATCGTTGTACCAAATCAAACATACAAAAATTGGTTAAGTGAATTGCGAGGTGTTCTTGACAAAAATGGAGAAGTAACTGCAACAGGAATTCTACCTCAATACCCCGTAAATGACCTATACAATTTAGGAGAAAAATTTATTAGACCGCTTTTAGATGAAGATGGAAATATTCAACCAATTGCAGAAAATAGTATTTCGGTTGTAACCTATGAAGGACTCAAAAGGTTATCATTTAATGAGCAAACCTGGTCAGAAGTTGGAAGTGATTTCTATCGAATATTGAATCAAGGCTTAGAATCTCAAAAACAAGCAACTGTTCTTAAGGAAAAGATTGAAGAGCTAATGGGAAAAGGCGTCGCAGAGAGTGTCGTAAACATAGAGGATTTGGGTTTTGATTACCTCTTAATGGATGAAGCTCACATTATGAAAAAGCTCTTTACCCAGGTAAAGGGAGATATTAGAAACGATGGAAAGCGGGATAAAACTGAGTACAAGATTACTTCAGGAACTCCATCGGCAATAGCCTTAAAAGGGTTTATGCTCGCCAATTACGTGCAAAAAAATAATAAGTTCAATAACATTGTTTTACTTACAGCAACTCCTTTTACAAATAGCCCCCTTGAGATATTTTCTATGTTAACCTTAATCGGTTATCATAGACTTTCAGAAGGCTCATTGGGCAATTTACAACAGTTTTTTAATCATTTCATTCAAACTTCTATTGAACTTGTAATAAATGCGAAGTTAAAGCCTGAGCGAAAAGAAATTGTAATGGGGTTTAATAATCTAATTGCCTTACAACAATTAATATTTCAGTTTATTGATTACAAAAGTGGCGAAGAAGCCAACATCCAAAGACCAAATAAATGGGTGTTGCCATTAACTCATAAAACTATAAATGATGTAACTGTTCCGCTCTCAATTGACGAGCAAATTAGTACAAACCTTTCGCCAACTGCTGAACAAACACAATTAATGGGCGAATTGGAAAGGTACATAACCGGAGAAATAGAGTTCAATGATTTTTGCCAAAACCCAACAGGATTAGAAGAAGAAAGTGAACAGTCCGCAGGAGAATCTACTGCTCTTGACGAGCGAAGTCTAGCAGATGATGAACAGGAAGGTGCTAGAATATTAAGAGGAATTACACTAGGGAGACAAATTGCTTTTAGTCCTTACTTATTTTCTTGTCATCATGGTGGGAAAGGAAACGTTAATCATATTGATTTTGTAAAAAATTCGCCCAAACTACAGTACGTAATGGGCTGTATAAAATCGGTAAAGGATTACTTCGCTAAGTTGGGAGAACCGATGAGTGGACAGGTAATTTACAGCAATGCAGGTATTGCATACTTTCCATTAATCAAAGAATATCTTGTTCAAGAACTTGGTTTCGATAGTTCGGAAGTGGACTTTATAAAAGGTGGAATGACTGCCAAAAAGAAAGAAACTGTAAAAGATAAATTTCTTAATGGAACTGTTAAGGTTCTAATTGGTAGTCAAACCATTCGCGAAGGAATTAACTTGCAAAATAGAGCAACTGATCTCTACAACCTATGGTTGGATTGGAATCCAACAGATTTACATCAATTAGAAGGCAGAATATGGAGGTTTGGTAATAAATACGCCAACGTAAGAATAGTAATTCCATTGGTTGAAGATTCCGTTGATACTGCCATCTTTCAAAAGTTGGAGGAGAAAACAAGTCGAATCAATCAGATATGGCATCGTAGTAACCAAGAAAATACGTTAAAGTTAGAAGATTTTAACCCTGCTGAATTGAAAAGAGGTTTGATTTCCAACCCTCGAAAAATAGCGGAAATGATACTTTTAGAGCAAAGAGAAGTTCTGCTTGATGAAATAAAAGGATTGGAAAACCAAAGAGATGAACTTGATGGAATTCTAAGTGCTAGAGCTCTTTTTAATGACAATATTGGCTTAATTGAAACTACGGTTCAAAATTATAAGCCCTTAAAAAAAGGTCAAGAGCCGAGAAAAATTGATACAATTTTTAAAATTTATTCTGATTACATCGCAGATGAAGAAACGCCTTTTTCTTATGGTCAAAGCGACAAGCTAATATCAGTCAAGAAAGCTCACAGACTAATTCAACAAGCTACCGAAAGAGTTTTAGAACCAAGAGGTTTGGATATAAATTTCACTAAAGAAGAAGTAGTTACCCAATTGGATAGTGAAATAGAACTCAAAAACGGAGTACTAATAGAAAAAACTGATGAAAAGGCAATTCAAATTCTTACTGATGAAATAATTGAAGAGAGAGATAAGAATGGAGCGAAGCCTAAAACCATCAGAGAAAGAGTTACCGAGTTTGAATCAATCAACCACATTATTTTAAGTGAGAAAATGATTTATGAAGGGAAGTCTGATGATGAAACCACAGTAATTCCGATTCAGAAAAGCTCTGCAGATATGCTTGCCGATATGGAAAAGCTTTTAGATGATATGGAAGAAATGGAAAAATTATTAATTGAAATGGAAGAGTTAAAAGCTGTCTCTTCGAAGGAAAGTAAAAAAGCAGCCTAATAGTTAAATGCAGAAAAGATGTTAGAAAATGACGTAGAAAAATACCTAAAAAAGCATGGTATTAAAGAGGGAGATCTAAATGAAATGGCAATAAGAGCATTTACGATTTATAAAAAAATCAAATTAATTCATGAAAGGAATCCAAACGATCTAACCATTAAACAAAATGTAGAAAAGAATGGAAAGGATGTGATTGATCTAATCTCCCGAGAATTGAAAGATAAAGTCAATTCCCCTTCCTTACGAAAGAAAGCCGCAGAAGCTTTTACCAAGAAGCGAAAAGGTAGTTTAAAGCAATTGAAGAAGTCCGAGAAAGCAGTTGGCGAATTGGAACAATGCAGAATAAGACTCCGAGAGGATAGAAAGCAAAAAGTTGCTTCAGGAGAAATTAAAGCTCCTGTTAAAAAAAGCAGAGTGACAAAGGTCAAAGAATCTTTAGTCAGAATTCTGAAACTCATGCCAAGTGAAGATCAGCAAGTAATTGACCAATCTGAACAACTCCTTAGAAAATGTGCAACGGAGCTATTTAGAATCAATGGCTTAAATAAAGTTCATACAGTAATTAAGGAGCTTCAAGTTGTAGGAGACAAAAAGAGTCCTAAACAACCTGAAAAAGTTACAAAAGCAGCATAGATAATGAGTTAGAATCATTCAGACCAATTAAGGTTTGAATTTAAAGCGAGAGAGATGAAAAAGGAGAAGGAAAAAGATGAGACAAATTATTCATTTGCATTTGAAGAGTTTATAGCGATCAATGAAATAGATATAAAGGAGTTACCCGATTATATCCAAACTATGATTCGGACAATATCAAAACAAAGAGCCGATGCAAAAATCAAATGCACACCACCACATTATAAAATCGTTAAAAAAAGACTGCAGCGGTTTGCTGACATTGTAGAGGACTATTTGTTAAATCATTACGATGAACGATTGTCTAACAATGAATTAATTGAGGAGGACCAGATAAGTCAAGTGAAACCAAAAAAGAAAAGTATTGTCAATCAAATAATCGACTTAGCAGATCATTATAACAGGAATTACTTAATGACTTCTGAGCTAAAATCAATCGGTATTACAGTTGACTATTCTAAAAAGGAATTTCTAATTGATGAACTAAAATTAGAAAGAGAGTTCGCTACCACTAAATGGTATTTAACGGTTAACCAAAATTACAAGGGGGTTAACGAATGAGCACGGTTGCAGAAGAGTTTAACGAACGTTTAGAAGCCTTTGTAGAAAAATACGGACTAACTCATGCTTCGGAATTACTGAAGAAACTAACAGTTGCGTCTACAAAAAACAACACCATCACAAAGCATCGAATGATGAGTAATTTCTTGCAATTGGAAGCTCTACAAACATTTGACATTTCAATGGATGAATACAAATCGAACCAATCAAAATTGGCAAAGGAAGCAAGATGGGCAGTCATTCATCTGTTTCGAAATTTCACTCAATTATCCTTCAAAAAAATAGGTTCATTAATGAGCATTACGCAACGAGCAGCTCGATATGCACATGAAAAATGCGAAGAGTTAATCGAGGTTGGAAAGTTTGAACAATCATTTAATGATCGACACATTGAATTAGAAGAGAAAACGGTAGCATTTATAGCAAGAATTTAAAATTAGAGAACATGAAAAAAGGTGAAGAAGAAAAGGTCGAAAATGCTCTAAAGAAGAACGGAGGGATTCTGCTTAATGGTCAGAATAAAAATGAGATTCCTGAAACTACAATAACGGATGAAAAAGAGATTGAAGAGGCTTTTGGAGAAAGTATCGAATATGAAGAGATTTCTGAAATTGAAACGAGTCCAATGAATGAACCTGTCAAAGTTGGAGAAGTTTCAGAAAGAATTGTCAGCATAGAACCGCCAGAAACAAATTTGAATACTCCAGATGACTCGCCTTCTGTAGAGGAAGACTTACCTAAAGAACTATTGGAAGATTACGTCCAAGAATCTGCGCCACCATTAGATGCTCCTGAGCAAACAATAGATGAAGAAGAGGAACAAGAGCCAGAACTTGGCGAACGGATTTTAGGCAGCAACTCCCCTATTGATAATGCAGACAATCATGCAAAGGTTGCTGCTGACAGTTTTATAGGTATTGCAAATCAGGTTTTAGAAATTGGTGGTGGTTTCTACATAAAAATAAAGAGAACCAAATCTCACATATACTTCGATGAGCTATTAGAAAGAAATAACTCGAGAAAGTTTAAACCCATTGCAGATAAACTTGATGTTTTAAATTCGAAAAATATCAATAAAATAAAGCTTGACCCTTCGGATATAGCACTGCTAAGGCCAATTCTAATTGAGGTTTTAAAAAGTCAAACTAAAAAAATGACACCTGAGCAACAATTGATCGCGATTGGTATCTCCATTGCGGTTAAGAAAGCTCAGACAGCAATGCAAATTAAAGCTGATAATAAATTATTTATTAAACAGCTAGAGGAAACGATGGAAAAGTACTGCCGGCAATTTGAACAAGATTTAGATAGACAAGAAGAGATACAAAGGAAGAAGGAAAATGAGAGCGAAAAAGAAAATAAAGAAGCTGCATAGTACATCAGTTATCCAACCTGTAAATGATAGACAACCCATGTTAATGGTAGTCTGCGGCGAAACTGGTGTTGGAAAAACATACCGTACTGTTCAAGAAATTAAGAAATATGTAAAAGATATTTCCACTACAACCAAAAAAGGTAGAAAGGTTTTAATCTTCGATGTAAATGATGATGACTACACTCGGTTTATAACCATTGATCCGAATCATGTAAAGCAATTCGAAGAGGTTAGAATCAGGAGAATTCGACCAATTACTCGAACAGGTAAGATGATGACTTTAACGCAAAAGAGAGAGATTGTAGAAAAGATTGTTGCTGAATTTACCAATGGATTAATTGTATTAGAAGACATTGATAAATTCATGGTGGGTGCAAAAGGTCAAGAAGTTGTAGGGGTTCTTTGTGCCAATCGACATTCAGACTTAGACATTTTAATTAGCCATCAATCAATAGCAAAAATTACTACAACTGAGTGGCAAAATATGACTTGGTTGAGGCTTCATAAACAGGTTGATGATATTTCAAGATATCGAAACAGAATTCCCAATTATTCATTGGTAAGAATAGCAACTTTTATTGTAGAAGAACAATACAATTTAGCCAATGATGCTTTTGAAAAACAGTTAATTAATGAGAAACTGTTTCAAATCAGAAAAAGCTTCTTTGTCTATTTAGACATGAGAAGATTAAAAATAAAAGGCTGCAGTAAAGCTGCATTTATAAGGGCTACTAAAAGGTTTATAGACCAGGAAGAAAATAAAAAGCTAAAACTATTGCTCCAAGAAACTAATATGGATGAGCAACCTAAATATAAAGACAGAAAAGCTGCGGTATTTCATCTTATTGCACAAAAGATGAGATTCCATCAAGCAGCATAAAACTTACTTAAAACGGAGGATTGATAATGAGGGAGAAGATTAAAAATTGGATAATTAAGTTGTTTGTAACGAAATACATAATAGTTAGAAACGAGATGGTTCTATGGCAGTTGTTTTATATTAACCGGACTGAAACCAAGTACATATTAGCATCAAGTGAACTACTTTCAGAAGTAAATTTTTTTGATCGTTTGTCTTTCTCAAAAGTGATGAAGAGGGCTTATCGATCAAGTGCTATTTGGTCATGGTTAATAATGAAAATATTAATCAATAGAAATCGACATAATTACAAGTTTAGAAGAATTAAGGCAGTAGATGTAGTTTTTATTACTGACTTAACTGGTATCACTGCCAATTGAGGAATTTAAAAGTCGATTCGTCTATCATCAAGGCCATTGTTAATTACCCGCAAGAGGATTATAAGTGATTTCTTATCGTATTCATGCGACTTAATGGAGTAATTATATCGCCTTCTGATTAAACCGCCTTGCGAAAAATAGTAGAACATTTTGGCACTCCAATTCCAATCTGCTGCTGCTTTAGGGAATTCATCTTTAATCTCTGAAAATGTTAGATAATCTACCTCATGATCATTTTTACTCATAGAATTAACTATTGGTTAATAAGAAAAATTGCTATGAGAGTATGGCGGTTAGAGCGAAAAGGAAAACCTAAAAGCTAATGGTTAAATGGTGAAAAACAAGATTTGATTTTATCAGGAAATTAGAATTAATGGAAGTATTAAATACTTCAGCTTTTAATCCAATAAATTCAAAAGATAAGTTAGTATAAAAACATAAAATCATTTTCGGGTTCGACATCACTTTGGCAAAATTTCTCAATAAATAACTAGTAAAACAGTGAAATAGTGTAATTAAAACGATAAAAAATAATAAAAGTGATAGAAATATATAATTATTAATAAGTACGGGCGAAGTGAAAGTCTTGTAAAATAAGGGAGATAAGAAATGGAGAAGTCAAGAAAATGCAAAGAAAAATTTAGAACAATTTCATTACAAGAAGTGAAAGCGATGTTAGGGTATTCGGGTAAAGGTTTTCGGTCAGTATTAAGATGGTGTGGAAAGAAAAAGATAACTGTATTTGGTGATGGTCGAAGACGGAGGATTTTAGAAAGTGATTGGGTTTCGACTCAACAAAAAGATTTAGTTCGGTCTATCAAACTAAACTTCCCAACCACTTGGATGAATGAATTGAAGAGAAGAAGAATTCAATTAATTCTACCTTTAGATAATTCCAATGTCTATCAAGCACAAAGTACTCATGCACAAAAAATATCAAAGGAGTGGAATGATGAGTGAAAGACTAAAAATTCCGAAACGTGACAAAGGAAAGTATGAATACATAAAGTGTGGAAAGTGCAAGCAGGTCATTAATAATATTTGTCCATTTTCTAAAAAGCAAATAATTACTTGCAAGTTCAAACATCGACATAAATTTCAGCTAAGGTATTATGTTCCAAATTCAGGTTCAAAATACATTACAAGAACTTTTGCTACAAAGGATTATTATGAATTTAAAACTCAGGCAAGAGAATTTATTGAATCATTAGAGGGTGCTGAATTTGAAGAATCAACTGATGAAATAATTTTAAATGATAATTCAGAAAATAAAAAAGGCAAATCTATTTCAATTGCTAAAAATGTTACTCCGATTCTAAACTTATCATACAAATCTCTCTTTTTAAGATATATTGATTACTTATATGGTGTAAATGTTCCATCTCACAAATACACTCCAAAAGACGAGAAAACAGTAAAAGGATACATCAGGAATATTAAATCTTTCAAAACAGCTTTAAAAGAAAAAGAAATCGAAGTTGGAGAAATGTTAATTACAGAAATTGGGGATGTTGAAGTTGGATATTTCCATGATTACATGACCAAATCACTTAAAAATGATGGTAGTCCAATGTTCTCTCCTCGTACCTATAATAATAGAATGGCTGATAATAGAGCGTTTTTCAACTACATCAAGGGGAATCTAGGTATTAATGTTACCAATCCTTTTGAGGACGTTAAAAAAAAATATGTGAAGCAAAGGAATCACATAGTAGAATTACTGTCTCTTATACACATCTGACGCTGCCGACGATCTACTCTGTGTAGAT
>CAJXRL010000093.1 GCA_913059105.1 uncultured Flavobacteriales bacterium | reverse complement strand
GAGATTTCTGCCTGTCTCGTGGGCTCGGAGATGTGTATAAGAGACAGGTTTTTTACCTGGTGTTCCAACCTCCGATCAAGTTGATTTGGTGGAGCGTATGGAACGTTTTCTGTTTCAGAACGCAGAAAGAGCTGGGTTTATTATCCGAGGCTATGCAGGAACTGGAAAAACTACTGCCATTGCTGCAATGATTAAAACCTTCCCGGATTTTCAATTAAAATCTGTCCTATTGGCGCCAACTGGAAGAGCGGCGAAGGTACTTTCTAATTTTTCAAAGAAACCGGCCTTTACAATTCATAAAAAAATCTATCAAAGTGAACGAGGAAAGGATGGGCAAACTCACTTTAAATTAGGAGCTAACCTTCATACAAATACGATTTTTATTATAGACGAGGCTTCGATGATTTCTGACGGTGGAGCCCATGAACAGAGCTTACTAGACGATTTAATAGAATACGTTTTTGGTGGGAAAAATTGCCGACTCGTTTTCATTGGAGACATTGCTCAACTGCCTCCTGTAGGTAAGTTGCTGAGTCCTGCTCTAGATCCTAAGTATTTAATGTCAAATTACTATTTGAAATTAAAAGGGGTTGAATTGTCTCAAGTTATGCGTCAAGCATTAGAGTCAGGAATATTGCACAATGCTACGTTAATACGAAATCAGACCCAAGAGAAAAAGCCTGTATTAAAATTTGATCTCAACGATTTTAACGATGTTAAGCGAATAGATGGATTAGAACTGGAAGACGAACTACATACGTGTTATTCAAAATACGGAGCAGATGATACCATCGTAATTACTCGGTCAAACAAAAGAGCCAATATTTTTAATCAGCAAATAAGAGTTCGGATTAAAGATTTGGACGATGAGATTGCCACTGGAGATTATTTGATGGTAGTTAAGAACAACTATTTTTGGTTAGATGAAAAGTCACCTGTCAGTTTTGTTGCAAACGGAGATGTAGCAGAGGTGATGAGGATGGGCAACATTGAAGAGTTGTATGGATTTCGATTTTTGAATGCAACTGTTCGATTAATTGACTATCCGCAATTACAACCAATAGATGTTAAGCTTTTATTGGACTCCATTCACTCAGAAGCACCTTCTTTGTCCAAAGAAGACAGCCAACGTTTGTATGAAACTGTCTTGGAAGATTATGCCGAGGTACCCAACAAGCGCATGAAGATGGAACTTCTGAAACAGAACCCTTACTTTAATGCTCTGCAAGTTAAGTTTGGTTATGCGGTGACCTGCCATAAATCTCAAGGTGGGCAATGGAAAGCTGTCTTTGTTGACCAAGGTTACCTTACCGAAGAGATGTTAGATACTGAATATGCTAGATGGTTATATACTGCCGTTACAAGAGCTACCGAGCGCTTGTATTTGGTGAATTTTAACGATCAGTTTTTCGATTAAACCAGTTCCGTTTTAACGATAACTTCTGCATGCAAGGTTTTGTGAACTGGACATTTATCAGCTATCACAAGCAATCTTTGTTTTTGTTCCTCATCCAAATCTCCTTTCAATTCAATTTTACGGTCAAAAATGTCAATTTTCGAATTTGATTTTTCACAATCCTCGCAATCCTGCTTATAATCTTTGTTATGGTCAACGTGAACGATTGCTTCCTGTAAATCCCATTTTTTTCGAGCAGCATACATGTGCAAAGTCATAGAAGTACAAGCAGCTAAGCCAGAGCTCAACAACTCATAAGGCGATGGGCCCAAATCTGCACCACCAACTTCTTCTGGTTCATCTGCTAAAAAATGATGGCTACCTGCTTTTATTTCCGTGGTGTAACTGCCTTGTTCCGTTTTGGCAACTACTTGACTTCTGCTTTTTAAAGGAGCTTTTTTATTCTCAGGGTTCAAGTATTTTTCTACCCAAGCAGCAATCATATTTCCAGCATAACTAGAGTCTGCTCTTTTGCTGAGCAAATGGTCAGCACCAACTAAAGAGATAAAACTTTTTGGGTGAATTGCTGCAGCATACAATTTTGCTGCATTCTCAATTCCTACCGTCGTATCTTGTGGGGAATGTAAAATCAACAATGCCTTTCGTAGTTTTTTTGCTACTTCTTCCGGTTGGTGATTTTCTAAATCATCAATGAAGCTTTTGGCAATGGTAAAAGGCCTGCCACCAATGTTGACGGTCGCTTTTCCGTTTTCTTTTATTTCGTCAACTTTTTCTGAAAGCAACTTAATAACATGGTAAGGGTCAAAAGGTGCTCCTATAGTCACTACCGCTTCAATGCTCTCAAGTTGAGAGCCAGCAAATAAAGCTGCGGCACCGCCTAGTGAATGACCAATGATAATTTTTGGTGCTTCGTAATTTTTAGTTAAAAAGTCAGCCGCTGCAAAAACATCTTGTATGTTAGAGGTGAATGTAGTGCTTTCAAATTCTCCCTCGCTTCCGCCTAAACCAGTAAAATCAAACAACAGAACAGCAATGCCTTTTGATGTTAATCCTCGACTAATGTGTTTAATGGCTAGTAGGTTTTTAGAACAAGTAAAACAGTGCGCAAAAATGGCAAAAGCCGATGGCTTTTGATCTACTGGAAATTCTATTTGAGCACTTAATTTGTAGCCATTTTTATTGGTAAAGCTGAATTGTTGAGATTTCATTAAGGTGGTTTTGCCGCTAAGTTAACCTTAAATTGATAGTTGAAAATGTCTTGAATTTCACTTTAGATGTAGTAATTTTATTTTCGAGAACAGCATGCGACTTTTTGCTGTTATAACGTATAAACAAAACAATGAGCAACATAAAATTTAAAGGAGATCCAATAGAAATTAGTGGAATTATTCCAAATGTAGGAGAGAAAGCGGCAGATTTTACTTTTGTAAAAGATGATTTGAGTGAAGGCTCGTTAGCTGATTATGCCGGAAAAAAGAAGGTATTGGTTATAGTGCCAAGTTTAGACACTGGAATTTGTCAATTGGAAGCGAAAGCTTTTAACAAGCAAATGTCTGAAAGAGACGATACAGTAGGAATAATGATTTCTAAAGATTTGCCGTTTGCTATGAAACGGTTTTGTGCTTCTGAGGGATTAGAGACCATTGTGAACGCATCGGACTTTAGGTACAATGATTTTGCTAGTCAATACAATGTAGAAATGACTACAGGGCCTCTAAAAGGTCTTTTTGCTAGAGTAGTGATGGTATTAGATAAGGACAACAACATTACCTACAAGGAAGAAGTAGATGACATTGTACATGAGCCAAATTATGATGCAGCAAAAGCCGCTGTTGAAGCAATCGGGTAAATAGAATAATACATTGAGATTACTTTGAGGCGAGGATTTTTATTCTCGCCTCAATTCGTTTAGACAAATCAACGTCATTGTTGTATATCATATAATGAGCAGCTCCCTTCACGGTTTCTGCTCTGTCAATATTTTTAATGGGAAATATTAGGTCAGTCGTGCCTTGAAGATGATAAAATGGACAATTTAATTCTTCGTCAAATTCCCAGTTTGCAATTTCTTTTATACCCCAGGCTAGAAAGTCTACGCTTGCAGCATGGATCATTTTGTCAAAGAGTTCATTCCCTGCGGCATCCGATTTGTCGTAATAGGGTTTAAAAGCCACGCTTGCTTCAACCGCTAACTTTGAAGCGGTTTTGCTTTTAGTCGGCAATTTGTCTATAAATTTCATGATGGTAGGCATTTCACTTTTATTTTTAATCGTGGAGATTAAAAACAGATGATCTACTTTTCGGATTCGTGAAATTTCAACGGATAGAATTCCTCCAAGACTCATGCCCAATAGACAAAAGTTATCTTCTTTTATGGCGTCTGAAATGCGTTTAGCGTAGTCTGAAATTTTTTCGTTTTCAAGCGGGTCGATAAAATCGAGAAATTTTAACTGAGCATTTTGAATTTTTAGTTTGCCAAAAACTCGATGATCTAATCCTAAACCTGGAATGCAATAAATGACTGGGTTGTTTACCATAGTGTAAAAATAAAAAATCCGACCGAAGCCGGATTTTTAAATAGAATATTTCTTTGACCTTTACTGCGGATCAACAACTGGTTCTGCCTTTTTAGGTGCTGATTGAACTGGAGCAGAAATGCTATCTGATTTTACTTTTAACGGTTCAACAGCTTTCTGAATTATTTTCCTCACGTTTAGTATCGTAGAGTCAGTTTTTTGTTGAAGCGAATCTTTCTTCACTTCAGTTGAAGGCGGAGCACCCTGTGCAGGTAACTGAGATTGGCCTTTAGTAACTGTGGTGTCCTTTAATTGGTTCACTTTTTCTTCAAAAGCATCTTCAGCATCTTCGATTTTTGTTTTCAATGCAGAAGAGTCTGTTGAATTATTGATTTTTGGTGACTCTAATTTTAATGAGTCCGAAACTTTTTGAACTGTATCGCTTTTTACCTTTTCAATAGTTGGCATCACTTGAGGAATCTTTGGTTCTTCTTTAACCGTTTTTCCAACTTTTTGCGTTTCTCCTTTACGTTTAACAGAATCTGTATTAATTTTTAATACACTGTCCGTTTTTACAGTTGGAGCTTCTGTTTTTTGCTTTACAGAATCGGCCTTTCTCTCAATGACACTATCCATTTTCTCTTCAGGTGTCTGAACCTTTTTTGGTTCCATAATGGTATCTTTTAAAGGAGTCTCAGGTGTTTTTGGAACAACTGGTGTCACTGGAGTCAGCGTGTCAGCTTCTTTTAATTTCTCTTTCTTCTCTTTCTTCTTTTTCTTCGGCTCTTTAGCTTCTTTAACAGGGTTAAATGAAGGGTTAATCTCTTTTACCTTATCACTTCCAAAGATGAGATTAAGTCCAACTCTTACTTGCGAATGTCGGGCATGTTGGGGCCTAATACCACCAAGAATATTATCACTCACTATATACAATTGAACTGGCCCTGGATTAATGTTTATACCAATTCCAAGATTATTATACGAACGGTTAATGATACTGTATGAAGCAGCAAGCCCAATCCATTTTGAAACTTTGTAATTGGCACTTGCAGTTAACGAAGGGCGAATGCTACCTTTATAAAATTCACTTTGAAATAAACCTCCTAAAACAAGCTTTTCATTCAATTTATAATTTGCTCCTATATAGATTCTGCCTACAAGCGCAGTTGTATAACTTTCATTCGTTTCACGAATATTGAATGCCTCTTCTAACGAATCAGCAAGACGATCAAAAACTGTAGTTCCAGAGGTATCATCTTCTGGAGAGAATGTTTCTATTTCAATGCCGTTAAACGAATATTGTCCATCGTCAATAACATGATTTGTTACTTCCGTACCCCAATCAATGAAGCCTAAATCAATCACACTAGCATTAATACTTAGTTTATTATTTAATTCATAATTCATTCCTAAATCTATACCAAAGCCAGTATTGTCATTTCCTGAAATAAATCCATCTTGATTACTTAAGCTATCTAATGAACCAGAAGTGTTTATAAGAATGTCTGCCTTAGCTGTTAAACCATATGTGATGGGGTCAGTTCTAAGGCTAATATCAGTCTTTTTAGAGTCTATATTGGCAATTCCATAAAGGTATTTAAAACGTGCTCCAACTCTTAATTTATCTCCAAATTGATGTGAAATACCAATCCCATATTCTCTGTAATAATTGGCTGAAAAACCTAGCCCTTCGAAGTTAGCGGTATTGTCTGAGAATGCTAAGTTTCCTTTATGAATGAAAGTTGCAAAATCTTTGGTGTAATTAAATCTAAAATTCACGTTTTCAGTAGCATTGAACATAATTTGAGTTCGTTTCCCTACTTTGAAACCAAATGAAATGATGTCTACTTTAGTGTTGAATGACATGAAGTTCTTATCCTCCAATTCTGAGATCATTGAATTAAAATCCAATCGTAAAGAGTCTCCCTGTTTTTTGATGAAATCAGAATAGGCAAACCCACTATTGCTTGCGCTGAAGTACACAGATGACATAGCCGGGAGGCCTATGTAAAATTTGCCGTTAAATTGGTTTGCGGGGTTAGAATATGAAGATTGCGGGATGTCATTAAAATTGAACATCGTTAAATCTTGCTGTGCTATGGATAGTTGATTTACCAAAAAGCAGAGGCAGATAATTGTAAAAGTCTTTTTCATGGCTTAGTCGATTAAGATTTCAGATTTTAAACCCAGAATTATATTAAGCCGATTATCAGATCGAAAAACGACATTAGCTCCAATGTCCCCTTTTGTTGTTGATAGTTTGGAAGAAAGAGCAATGAATTTACTGTCGCTTAATTGTTCTAATTGGGCTCTAGAAATAGAGATATCTTTCGTTTTTGATGAACTTCCGTTTGACTCCCCAGCACTGTTAATAGGCGCCCCAGGAATAAGAGCTCCATAACCATTTGAAAAATCTGGATCGCTAGGCAAGATCAAATCTGTGATTTTATTTTTACTAGAATCTAAAAAGCTAATTTGAAGGTCAATTGCAAGCGGAAAACTGTTCTCAGCTATAAGTCGTAATACCCCATTATTCAATTCGCCAGAATTTTCAAATTCAAAAGCTACGGTGTCTTCTATAAAGAAACCAACAGCTCTGCCTTCAAAGGGTATCCTAAATTCTAGGTCCAGTCTCATGTCACTAGTGTCAGTCATGAAATTCCTTCTAATCCCTGTTCTTGGAGGCACTCCTCCTGGATTAAATTGTGCCTTTGAATCATATTTAATTGCCTGTACTAAATGCGAAAGAACACTGTCGATATTACTATTATTTCTATTCAATTCGAATTTGGTCTCTACAATTCCATATTTAGCAGGAAAATTAACTGCCAACGGTTGCAATTCAATTGGGATATTAAAGTTCACCACTGAAGGATTTCTTCCGGAATTAATGGCGTCTAAATATAAGAACTCAAAATTCATAGGACCAGAAAAGCTGTTTTTTACGGTAAGCAATAAGCTAGGATTGGAAATGAAAAAGTCTGCAGAAGAAAATGCCTGAAAATTCTTAAAGAAGTCAATTGCGATACTATCCTTTTCAATATTCAATGGAGTACTGCCCATAGAACCGTAAAACTCGTTGAACTCAAGGTTTGTAATCGCACCTGTCATTCTTACTTTTTCGCCGGGGCTGCTTCCAACTCCTGCAATCAATTGTATTTCGTAATTTAAATCAATAGGTATTCTATTGTCTGCAGGGTTACCATCTTTGTCTTCAGACATGTTTATTTGATACCCTTTTAATTCTACCGTTTCAGACCTAACGGAAGGAATTGTTCCATTTGAAGCTGGTAATATATAATTTAAAACAAGCGTATCTCCTAAGGAATCAGTGAATGTTCGGAATCTTGCGTTTATCGTAATCTCATATTTAAATGTATTTTCAAAGGTGAATGATAATGAACCCGATTTTAAAGTGATACTATCTACTACAATTCCAAATTGACTTGGGTCTTCAAAAGATAAATCTATCGGAGAGCTGAAAGGTAATTTTTGTCCGGTGTTTAAAGGAGGAAATGAAGGGATAGGGAAAGGGGTTTCAAACGAATCTTTAAAGATTTGTGGAGGAAATGCAATTATGTCTTGACCGTCTGAAGAGATGACAGAACTTTTGTAAACAACTTCTAAATTATTATCTGCATTTGTCTGAATAAAACCTTCACTATTTTTCTTGGTGACTAAATCGGCTATGCTTAGACTTGAATTTACAAGTGGCACGGCTATTACAGGTCTCCAATCATCTGTTTTGAGTTTGTCAAACTCAAAGTAATCTTCAGTGCAGGCATAGAATCCACATGAAATTACGATAATTAAGATGGTCGTTTTAAATGAATTTTTCATCTATGAAATTTAAAGGTTAATGTGGTAAATATAATAGTTTAAGATATTTTAAGAGTATCTAATGTCCAATATAGTACGAATGACTTTATGAAACGGTTATTTCGATTTACGAAATAGGTTGAAACTTTTACGATGATGCTCGCAAATACCGACCTTATTAAGCGCATTTCTATGCTTTAATGTGCCATAACCTTGGTTGTTCTGCCAATCGTAAATAGGATAGTTTTTAGCAATTTTTTGCATGTATTCGTCGCGATGTGTTTTGGCTAGTATCGAAGCTGCGGCAATGTTTTTGAACTTTGCATCTCCTTTAATAATACAAGTGTGAGGAACGGAATTGTACGAGGTAAACCGATTGCCGTCAATTAAGAGATGATCGTACTTAACTTTTAATTGGTCAATGGCACGATGCATGGCCAAAAACGAAGCATTGAGAATATTTATGTCGTCAATCTCTTTGGCCGAAACTACTCCAACTGCCCAGTCTAATGCATTTTTTTCTATCCAAATACGTAGTTGGTCTCTCGTTTTTTCGCTGAGTTTTTTAGAATCGTTTAATGAAGTGTTTCGTCTTTTTGGATTTAAAATCACGGCTGCAGCATAAACTGGTCCAGCAAAACATCCTCTGCCTGCTTCATCGCAACCTACCTCTACTAGACCTTTTGTATAATTATTTTTTAACCTCAAACTTTCAACGTCTTTTCAATGCTTTTCCACAAAAGATTGGCGCTTTTTTGCCAAGAAAAATCTTGTTTTCTTAGCTTGCCTTTTTCTATTAAAGCAGCCCTTTTTTCAGGTTGATTCACAATTAATTGCATGGCATCGGCAATTTTGTTTACCTTCTTAGGGTTACAAAATACTGCTGCATCTGCTGCTACCTCTGGCATTGAAGTCACATTCGAAGTAATTACTGCGGTCTCAGCATGAAAGGCTTCTAAAATAGGTATGCCAAACCCTTCAAAGTAGGGTAGATAGGTGAGTGCTAAAGCGCTCGACAATGCTTCAGAAAGTTCTTTGTCGGAAAGCCTACCCAAGAAGTGAACATCTTCCTTAAATTTCATTGATTCATACACCTTTTCCAATTCTTTTGGCCACCATTTTTTATTCCCAACAATTAACAGTTTTATCTCATTTGTTGATCTACTTTTAAATTCCTCAAAAGCCAACAACAAATGGTCTAAGTTCTTTCTAGGGTGAATAGTTCCAATAAAAATGAAAAAATCACTTTTTGAGCTGTGGGAGTTTTTGAATTGTAGCTGGTTCGCTTTCGAAGCTGGTTTGAAAACTTCATTCGCACCATTATATACCTGTCTCTTATACACATCTCCGAGCCCACGAGACAGGCAGAAATC
>CAJXRL010000092.1 GCA_913059105.1 uncultured Flavobacteriales bacterium | reverse complement strand
CAGAGTAGATCGTCGGCAGCGTCAGATGTGTATAAGAGACAGGTAATGGGTCAGGATGGTATAAAAACGAGTAACAAAATTGCATTAAGTGTAGATCGAGAAACGGCATTCACTTTACTTGGAATTGGAGTTGGCTTAATCATTTTCAGTCACCTGTTAGGAGCAGGAATTAATAAAGTAATCAATTAAATAATTATAAAGATGGAAGTATTAATAGAAGTAATTGGTAGCAACATTCTACCATTTTTGGCAAAATTGGAGTGGGTATACATTATCACCTTCATCCTGCTTTGTTACAATTATCAACTGATAGAACAAAATATCAAAGTTGCTTTTTTATCAAAGATTAAAACTAGGTTCAAGGTTGCCTTTATTGGAATTTTATACGCCCCGGTTTACTATTTCCTGTGGGGCTTAGGGAAAGATGACATAGGCTATTTATTCAGTTCCTTCCTGGTCTCATTTGCTTTTCACAAACTCTTAGTGGACATCGTTATAAATGCCATTCAAAATCATGCTCATCGAGCAAAAAGCATTAAAGAAATGGGAGGTTCAGATGTCTAAAGGGATAATTGCCTTCATCCTCTTCTTGGTATTCAACTTCATTGTTTTAGTGTTCGTAGTGGACTACGGAAGTTCTGCTGATAATGATAGTTATGAAAGAGAATTAACAAGCTTGAAGGATGAAAATAAACAACTAAAATCAATCAACGCAACAATTGATTTGGAGCTTACCGTATTGGACCAATCTAACGATAGTTTACGATCAGCATTAAAAGTTGAGAATGAAATAACAGCACAAATTAAAATAGAGAGAGATGAAAAGATGGATGATATTAATGGGATGGATAATAATGAGCTTTACGGCTTTTTCTCAAACTTTAAAACCGACCGTGCTAATGGTCGAAATGGACACTAACTTTTGCTTTACCATACCGCAAAGTAAAGTAATTGCTGAATACATCATCAAAGGACAGTTTGCAGATACGCTTGAAAATCAATACAACAAAGAAGTGAAACTGCTTGAGGTAAAAGCTGTAAATGATTCCCAAATTCAGGAAAAACTGCAGCTAAAAATCCTAAACCTTGATTCCGTTATTGGAAATAATGAAGAGAGCATTTTGATTTTAACTGAGCAGTTAAGTCAACAAGACAAGAAGTTGAAAAAAGTGAAATGGCATAAAATAGCGCTAGGTACCGCCTGGCTTGTAACCTGTGTTGCATTCATATTAAAATAAATACTATGAGTTTTGAAGGAGGTTATCAGAGTGATGTAGGGCCAACACACAATAGTTCAGTTGGCGGTGCCATATTTATCACCAACATTGAACCACAGAATAGTTCAGAAAACGTTACAGCAAAGGTTTTTTCAAGTGATGGTTCAGTTTTGCAGAGTTGTTCTAGTTCAACTGATTTGGTTAACGTTTCAATTTTAGCGATTACAGGATTTTCAACTTTTAAACCTGTTGTCATGGTCGAAAATAAGGTTGTTTCCTTAGTTCAGGATGAAGATCAGAATGTTTGGACCGGCACAGTTGATATTAATTTGGCGGGTAAAGCCTTTATAGAGGCCATACACAATGATGGAGCGTTTCACAGGTGCATGATAAGCGCTGAGCAAATTCCGGTCGTTACAAGAGCTGTTTTTATTGGAACTTATCCACAGCAACAAACAGAATTGAAAGAAAATGATCTCTTTAGTTTAAGTGTTGAAGCATCATTGCCATTTTCTACCGTAGAAATCGCGGATTATGGCGCAGGAAAGGCACAGTTGCTAACCGTAGCAACAGGAACTTCTGCAACAGTATCAATCATCATTGCCAATCGTGGAAGCACTGCTTTCAGCTATGGGGCAAAAATTCGAGTGATTAATGTAAACGGTACCAAGAGTAATTGGTATGTAACAGAAGAAAACGGTTCAACAAATGGGGTTAACTTACTTGTATTAAACAATCTTTCTCCAAGTGTAACAATTAATCAAATCGTTTATCCTGAAAATCAGGGAGCATTAAAAAATAACGAATCAGCCCAACTTAAAACTAGTGCAGCAAATTATAATACAATAGTTTACTCCTCGCCAAACGGTGAATTAAAAATTGAAGAGGCAAGTAATTACAATCCGACAAAGGCAGTCAATCGTATTGGAGGAAATTATAATACTTCTGTTACCAACCTTAGCATTGCAGCGAAGCGAAATGCCAATGCAGCTATTACGGTTGTAAGCGGTATCGTAAAAATTGCCAATGATAGACCTTCCATCACATTTGTTGAGCCAACTCAAAGACTAATTTCAGGCGGTAACGCAAATACTGAAAGTCAAAGACACCAGTTTATAATTCGTTCAGACCAGGAATTGGCAATGCCTCCCACTCTATCAATCCCTGAAGGAGCAATTGAAAATGAAGCAATTTTCAATTTAGAGAATAACGAATATGAGCTCGCAGTGCTAATTCATGATAACGATGAAAAGGGAATTCATACAGCACAGTTAATTCAAGCAAAAAATTTAGCAGGGCTAGTAAGCAATGTTTTCAATGGTGAAGCGATTTATGAAATTGGGGGATTTGTGAAAAGAACCTTGATTTTTCAAGAATTCAGTACTGAAACGGCAATTGGTACTGACGTTTCTAACACGGGTAAGCTGATTGCCACGGACAAGGATGAGATTCCAATGAATCATGTATCCAATCTTGAGAACAATACCCTGAGTTACACCATTACAAATCCAACAAATCAGGTCAACCCTAAAGGAAATATATTCCACTGGAATGATGAACAAGCAGTAAATAACAACAGTACAGGATTGGCAACGGTATCCATTGAAGAGTTGCCTTAGAGACCATCAATAATTAAATGAAGTTGAATCGCTATGCTTTAGAGCACAGCATAATATGAGAAGAAAATGGCAGAAAATGTATCAAAGCAAGTATTTGAGGCTAACGCAGCTTTAAATGCACAAGAGTTTGCAAACAGACAAATCTTAGTAAAGGGAGATGGTGTTCCATCCAACAATGCTCCACAAGGCGCTAAATATATGGACAAATCTGTTTTTCCTCCGGTAACCTATGTCCAAATAGATTTGGGTATTGGAAGTAATTGGAAACCTGAAGGACAAGGAGATAAAAGCATTAATGGTGCTGTATTCATTACAGATGTTCAACCACAAGATCCACTGAATAATGTGGGTCAAAAAGTGTTTAGTTCAGATGGAAATGTGTTGGATTCAGCATTGACCAATACAGATTTAATAACAGTAAGTATTTTAGCTGCTTTGGGTCACTCCAACTATAAACCGGCTATCACAGTAATGGGCCAAAATGTGGTTTTAGCGCAAAATGAAGATCAGTCGATATGGCAAGGCTCAATTGACATTGACTTAAATGGAGCCATCAAACTAACAGCAGAACATGAAGATGGAGCAATTCATGAGATTGATCTAATTGCAGATCAAGGTGCAGAAATCACACTCGCTAATTTTTCCGGCAACTACCCTATCGGTCAGACAGAGTTAAAAGAGAATGACACTTTTTTAGTTGAAGTAAATACTGATTCAGCGATGGTCAGAATTGAGGTGTTACCATATGGAGCAGCTAAAGCTCAGGTTTTTAATTTTGCAGAAACAACTTCAACTATTATTGAGTTGACAATTGCCGATCAAGGAGATACTGCAAATCTTCTTGGAATTAAATTAAGAGCCATGAATGCAAATGGTTCTTTTGGAGCTGAGTATGCAACCGAAGATTTTGGCAGCAACGATGCAATCCATCTCGTAAACCTGAACAACCTTTATCCTGCAGGAATTATTGATGCTATAGAATACCCTGCTGGCCAAGTAGCCATAAAAGACAACGAGCAAGCTTTAGTTGATCTTGAAGCAAGTGGTTATGATACCATCGTTTATGATTCTCAAAATGGAGAATTACAGATAACAAACCCTACCGTTTTTCAAGCTTTTAAAGAAGTAAATAGAATTGGTGGAGATTACAATGTTGACAATGAAAACATCAGAATAACGCTAACAAGAAATTCCAATGGCGCTGTGACTGTAGTTGAAGGAATAGTTCAAATTGCAGATGTAGATCCTATCATTTCAGTAAATGAACCTGCTACAAGGCTACAAAGCGGTGGAAATAATGGAACACAAGCTCAGAACCATGAAATTACTTTACAGTCCAATCAGGAGCTATTAGAAATTCCAATAATTACTGTTCCACATGCTACTCTTCAAAATTCTATGCAAGATAGTGGCAACAAAAAATTATGGACGCAGGATTTAAGAGTTCACGATACCGATCAGAAAGGTGTTTTTACTTTTGGCTTAACGGAAGCTAAAAATTTAGCAGGTAAAACGGTCAATGCTTTAACAGGTGATGCAGCGTATGAACTTGGTGGTTTTGTGAGCAGAACCATACAAGTTCCCGCTTTTCAAAACGAATTGGATTTAGAGGTCAACGTTGCCGATACGAGCAAGGTTGTTGCAAGAGATAAAGATTCCATTGCACTGAATTACAAAAACAATTTGGTTGATGAGCTGAAGTCTTATAGCATAACCGGACCTACCCAGACATTGAACGTAAAAGGGAATCTATTCTTTTGGGCAGATCAACAAGCGGTTAACAATAACACGACAGGTCTAGCAAGCATTACAATTGAAGAAGTTGTATAATGGCTGAATATTGGACAGTTGAACAGGCACAAGCAAAAGCTGAACTCTTAGCAAAAGAGTTCAGCAATCGCCAAATCTTAATTTTTGGACTTGGCGAGCCGTCCTTTAATGTTCCAATCGGAGTAGAATATGAAGACAGGAATTTCAAGCCTGCTATCCGTTATCGAAAGATTGGACCAGAAGTGCATGAGTGGCAACTTTTATTTCAAATTGAGCCTGCAACTGAAGAGGAGGTTTTAGCTGGAGTTGATGATCAAAAAATGGTCACACCTGCAAAATTAACTGAAAAGCTGAATCAGTTTAGTTCTGAGTTTATAGGTATTCCAAAGCAAGAAATTAGTAGTGATTCTAACTTAATTGTATTGAACTTAAACACAATAGATCAATCAAGCTATTTTAAAGTCATTTTACCTTCAGCAATCAACACTGCTATTGCTTCCGTTCAAGTGTATGACCATGCAGATGGGGATACAATTTCGATTATTGAAGGAGGAGAAATTGGACAGATCATTACTCTAAAAAGGCATTCAATTAATTCACTAAGCCTTGCGGGTTCAGATTACTTAAAGCTTTCTGCTCCAATAACTTTAGAAGACAATCAATTAGTAGACAACATCACCTTGCAAAAGATAAACTCAACCATATGGGTAGAGCTTGCAAGGAAAAAATTTACCGAATAGCTATTCATGGTAAGCAGTTGCGCCTGCTTATAACAGTTAAAGGAAGAAAGCGCAATGACTTCCATAGTTTAAACTTCTGTCAAATGACAGAAATAAAATCAGTTCAATGATAAATTTTGTAACAGAGTTGCCAGCTGTATTAGAACCAAATAGTCTCTATTATATAGAGGGCGAATCAGGTAATGCAACTCATTATGTTTCCGACTCTGAAGGGGTTGCGAAGCAAGTAACAACAGTTCAGATTGTTCAAAGCTACATGGGCAATTTAAAGGGATCGGCCAATGGTTATGCCGAGCTTGATGGTAATCTAAAATTGCCTTTAGCTCAACTACCTGCTGGTTCAAGTCCCACTGAGATAACCGATGCCATCACTTCGGTAGAATCATCATTACAGTCCAATATAAATCAGAAAGCAGATTCAGCTTCGGTTTATGATAAGACTCAAATTGATTCTTTAGAAAATGGTTTGCAAAGTCAGGTAAATTCAAAGCAAGCTTCTTTGAGTAATGCCGGGGATGTAGCAAAATTGGGAGATTCCACATTTGATGGAAAACCAATAGTACTTCTTACTGCTACTCAGTGGTAGTATAGAGAAGGCCGGAAGGGGTTTCCCTTTCGGCTTTTTAATCTTGCATTAATGGAAATCAAAAAGCTAAATAGCAATGCTGTAGGAACTCATTACCCTTCTCAAGCTATGATTTTGACCGAGAAAGGTGAAATCTATGTCACGAAGGATGATGTAACTGACAATGGCTTTGAATTGATAAAATTTCAAACCTACGACTTAGAACAATTGACAAGCATTGTCAATAACGTTTTGAAAGGAATTCCTATTAAAAGTTCGGCTGTTGTTGGCATAGATAATTTTTCAATTGCTGTATCTCCCATTAGCAATTTATACAAGATTTCAAGCAACAACCCCACCGAAGAATTGAGAACAATTGTCGGTGGATTTGAAGCTCAAGTGATAAGTTTAGTAAGCATGAATACAGAATTAACAGTTAGTAAGTTAGGAAACATAAGAGTTGACACTAATTTTTTAATTAGCAATGCATTTAGCATTATTATGTTGCAAAAAAATGGCAAACAATGGATTGAGTTGTCAAGGCGAATAAATCAGTAAAAAAGGGAAAGATGATGATGGAAGATTGGGATTTATATTTGAAAGTAGCTACCTTGGTTTTGGGTGCAACAGGCATCTGGAAAGTCATTGAATTATTAATTAGAGCAAGGTTCGACAAACGGTTGAGATCGGCAGAAACGAAGAACCTTCATGTGCAGGCAGAGGGACAAATTGTTGGCAACTGGATTCAGTGGTCACAGCATTTAGAGCAAAGAGTTAAGGAGTTGGAAGCCGTCGCTAATGAAAATAGAAAATTGATAAAAAAGGTTGAATCACAAAGTGATATGATCGAAAGTCAAAAGAATAGAATTTTCGAATTAGAGCAAAAAGTAAAGACTTTACAAAAAGAAAACTTAGCCTTAAGCAAACAAATATTAGCCATCAAAAAATGATGTCAATAAAGGAACAAAGTCCGGCAGTGCAGTTTCTTCTAGCTGCATCTTTAATACTTACTGTAGTCAACTTAACGTTCATTGTTTCTGACCGCTTCAGAGATTCTGATTTATGCGAAAAGTGCAAGCAAAAAAAGGCATGAGGCAACAGCACATATATTACATATCAGGAATTTTAGCTGGTGCTCTCCTACTCTATTTTTCAAGGAAATACGTGCTAAACCGCTATGATCTATCTGTATTTGATAGCCCCGACAAGCTTGGAAGTGGCAAAGGAATGAACAAGCGCTTTCTTACTATGCTTAAAGATGCCGAACGATATGCAGGGTTCACTTTCGTTTATAATTCTGCTTTTAGAACAGCTGCACACAACAGGTCAGTTGGTGGTGTTGTAAATTCTGCCCATACAACAGGAATGGCGGTTGATATCAAGGTCAATTCCATCAAACAAAGAGATCTTGTTGTGCAAGCGGCAAAAAAAGCAGGTTTTAAAAGAATTGGCATTGCTACTACGTTTGTGCATATTGATAATGATCTATCCAAACCTCTTTATGCCGTGTGGGGTTATCCTAAAGGAACAAAGGCTCCTTACAATCCTTTTTTAGAGAATAGAAGAGCCGCTTAAAAATAAAACGCTATAAATCACGTTGTAGAGTCAGTGATTTATATTAACCCTTATCAGTTTTACAGTGAAGTAGTAGATGGAAATCGTCCAATTGATGAAATCTTTACAACATTAGCTTCCACTTTAAGTTCGGAAGATTTTGACGAATTGTACGAAGAGTTTACCATTCAATTGGAAGAAAAAATTCCATTTGATCCATCTTTTGCTCAAAAGGCGGCGGGCAAGTATGAAATACCAATGCCGCATAACAACAGGGTGCTTATTGCCAAAATGATACTTTCCGTTTGTGCTTTAGGAGCTTCATTTAACGATTCAGTTTTTCACTACTCCATGGATTACATTCTTAAAAAAGAACTGTGTACTATACCCCTATTTTTGAACTAATGCAATTGACTTTATGAGTGAATTTTTAAAAAATATTATTGATCCAAAGAATGATGTTGGAAAAATATTTGAAAGTTTGAACAACAATGTCTTGGATATTGATTGGAAAAGCCTTCAAACGGAATTTCATGATGCGATTGAAGGGTTTTACCCCTCTATTCGGTGTGAAACGAATTCAGAGGTTGCAGAAGAAAAGAACCCTATTCCACAACGATTAAAGAAACGAATTAAAGTGACTACGCTGTTGCTAGGTATTCTTGCATTAGGCGGTAAATATAGCAGAGAATTATATTTTGACACCCTAAGTTTTTGCACTTCCACTGATATTGGAAATGGGAAGTTGGCTTCAAAACTTGCACATTAACTGAATAATGAACTCACTTCTTGCCATAGAATATTTTAGGCAAAAATTCTAAGTGCAGACGTTTTAAGATTTCCTTTTTTAACTAACTCAGCAATAACTGATTTAAAAAGATCAATATTCTCTTCGCTAATCCCAACAGGAAGTTCTCCCGTTCCTAGGATAAAAGCCAATTGCTTTAATTCATTTAGATACTTATTCTTACAGCTCAAAGCGTCTTTTCCTTTAACCTTTATGCCTACAGAGTTAACTACTTCTCTATTCACAATATCATTAATAGAAATAAAATCGAGCTTAGTTAAATTGGCACAAAACTTTGATAAATCGAATCTTTTTGAGGCTTCTAAGGAGTCCATGAGCTGCTCTATAAATTGGTTTGCTAATTTAAATAAATCTAACTTATGACTCTTGTAAATAGTTAAAAACGCAAAGACATTAAAGCGCATTTTTATTACAAGACCTTTATTGAAAATTAGAATTAACCTCCTATTCTAGCCCAAATTATAAGCAAATCAAACGTTTTATATTCTATTTTCTTTCGTTTTCATATTCTTCATAATGAACAATATATTGCATTCTAAAACGGACTTATCTGCTTTACTTTAAATCGAATTATGAAACTTAGAGCCCTTTCAATACCTCCCAAATCTTAACCATGGCCAAAGTGTCTAATTTACAATAGGCCAACAAGTCTGTTCTTAAGTCTTGTATTTTATCTGAAGGGACAGTACCTTCAGCCAATGCCTTTAATAAATTACTCGCATCTCCCCCATTGCCTAAGTTCAATGCATCATAATCTAATTCCGGATAATTGGGACACAACGCCGGTAACACCTTTTTAATGGATGCTGAACCTTGCATTTCAGGCGTATAATACCAAGTGCTTCCTGTCTCTTATACACATCTGACGCTGCCGACGATCTACT
>CAJXRL010000091.1 GCA_913059105.1 uncultured Flavobacteriales bacterium | reverse complement strand
CAGCGTCAGATGTGTATAAGAGACAGCATTCGTTCATTACCATGTCTTGCTATTGCATGAGCAATTTCATGTCCCATAACAACAGCAATGCCATCTTCTCCAGCGCAAATAGGCAGTATCCCTGTGTAAAACATTACTTTTCCACCGGGCATGCACCAGGCATTCACAGTATTTTCATCTGCCAAGTTAAACTCCCATTCAAATTCCTTTAGGCGATCTTTATAGCCGTTGTTTGTTAAAAATCTAGTGACAGCTACTGACATTTTAGCACCCACTTTTTTAACCAAAGCAGTTCGAGCATCAGAGTCTGGCAATAACTTTGCAGTTGACTTTACCTCAGAATACTGAGTAAAACTCATCGTTTGTAACTGTTTTGAATTTACAAATTTCATCTGCTTCCTTCCAGTAATTGGAACTGTGGCGCATTGTGTAAAGAATACAATTACAAATAAAGCAAAAAGTCCATTTTTCATATTATTTAATTTCTGCTTTTAACTGTTGTAATTTAAGTGCCATATACATTGGCTCAAGTTTTTCAAGTGATCCTGCCTTTACGCTGCATTTTCCATTGTGATGTACAATATATGCGCATTGTTCAGCCTGAACTTCATGATGGTCGCAAATAGACATTAAGCAAGTAATCACATGCTCAAATGTATTGAAATCATCATTATGCAAGATAAGTTCTCTTTGGCGAACAACCTGTTCTTTTAATTCTACTTGCTCCAATTCTTGTGTTGACATATTTTATTGATTTTGCAATTTAGATGCTTCTGTCAATGAGATTCTCTCCCCATTGTAATACGCAGTTACAAATGCATCTTTAATGCTTTCCGTTATCGTATTTTTCAAATCAGCTGCTTGTAAAACGCTGTCAAACATTCCAGCATTGTATCGATACAATCCATTTGAAAGTTGAACTACATTCAGTCTTTCATAATCAAATACCCCTTTCTTTACTGGAGATGAAAATACTCCAATTTGAATAGTATAGTACAATCCTTCAACAGTTTTTGCATTCACAACTTCCTCTACTATATCTGAAGTAAATTCTGTTGACAATGCTTCTTTGCTACCTCCAGGAACTTGAGTTACTTCATTCGCTGAAGCAACAGTCCCACTGCTATTCGAAGAGTTTGAGACTGAACCTGTACTGATTTTTTGGAAGTTAGGAGTTGCATTAGTAGAAGGTACTGAACCACCTTCGTTTCTTGCTTTACTTATACTTATTCTTTCACCATTTAAAAAAGCAACAACAAATGCATCTGGGTACCCAATTTTTCTAATTTCATTTCTAGCTGCTGTCGCTGTATTCTCTTTAGCAAAAAGACCTGCAGTATATCTAGTTATTCCAGTTCCTGTTGGTTCAGCCATTAAAGGAGCAAAACCTTTAAATGTACTAGCTGGAATCTTATTTCTAAATGCTCCCACTTGCACTTTGTATACTATACCATCAGGTAAACTTGTTTTTGTTGGAATAGGCTTGTTTTCATCGTACGCCGATTCATTTCTATTTAATGTAACAAAAATAGCTTGCTTCACCTCTCTCGGTACTATATCTATGTTTTCAATTTCAATAGCGGGTACTTCAACAGTTTCGTTAATTGCAGGTACTGTAATTTCTTCAACTTCTTCATCAGTATTATTAAACTCATTTGAAGATTCTTCAATTATTAAATCATCGGTTTCATCCGTCTCGTTACCTACAGGTAAATCAAGTGCATTATTCGGTTCTATAGAGTTTTGTTCAGGAAACTCCTTAGATGTTTCCGAACTCTCAACTTTATCTGTCACCTCTTCCTCATTGAATGAAGATTGAGGAAGATCTGCAATCAATTCGACAGATTGAATTTCTGGAACAAAATCAGTACTTAAAAGAATATATTCTTGCTTTTCCGTCTCACTTAACTCTGCTAAATAAGCATTGTCCTTTTCTGCCAAACTTTCAACTAAAGTGTTCTTTAAATGGATAGTCTTATTTAAATTATCAATCTCCTCTTCATTTAATTTGATCTTACTTTCAATAACTTGAGCCGACTTAATTAAACGTTGTTTCTCGCCTTCATCGTTCACAGCCTTTGCCATACTCGTTTCAACAATTGCTTGTTTTTGCAATCTTTGATTTTCTTCTGCTAAAGCAATTGCTTCTTGGTATGCCACCTCAGCAGCTTTTGTCTGCGTAACAAGCGATTGACGATTATTAGCGAATGATTTAAACTGTTGAGATTCTAGAACCAATTGCTCTCTCTCTCCATTAACGTTAACTGAGTCTAAAAGAACCTCAAAGGCCGGTTTACTTGGAGTTATAACTTGAGCAGTAGGAGCCTTCTCTGCTGACTCTACCCCAACTAATCCTTCCTTGATTTGACGCTCTCTTTCATAGTATAGTGCAGCTTCACGAAGCACTCGTTCTCTTTTATCACCTAAGTCCGATAATATAATTTCAATACTATCTTTCGCAACATCATCTTCCATTGCATCAAACACAATCTTTTGCGCATTAATTTCTGCATCAATAGTTACAACTGTAGCGCTTCTAACTTCTGCTGCGGCTTTAGCCTTTGGAGCGTCTACTATAGCAAGTATTTCTTCATCATCAATTACCTGAATAAATGGCTTAATTACTTTACGAGGAGTGGTGTTTGTCTTAGCACTTAACACTTCGCTAATTACCATTCCAAGCTTTTTAAGTGCTACTTGCTGCTTCTTTATCGCAAGCATCTCATAATCATAAGCCTTTTGCAAACTGACCTCTTTTTGCGAAAGTCTGTCTGATTCATTTATTTCAGAACGAAGAATAGCTGCATCAGTAAAGAAACTATTAGCTTCTTCAGCCAATAATTCGGCCATATCTCTTCCCTCAGTGCTATACCTAGCATCCAATTCATTTGCTTTCTCAATTTTCCTCTTGTTCAATTGGTATTCTTTCAAATTAAACACAGCAAACTTATTTGCTGCTTCAATTTGCTTCGCTTCAGAATCTTTCTTCAACTTATTTGCTTTCGCAAAAGCTTGAGTCCGCTCTTCTGCAGTTGGCAGAGTGTAAGCCGTTTCTTGCGCTGCTTGCTGCTGCTTTGATAATTCTCCGGCGTCAAACAATGCCTTCTTGGCTGCAATTAATTGAACTGCTGTTTGCGCGCTTGTAGCTTGCATTTCTTGATCAAACTCAAAATTTGTAAATTCATCTTTAACTACACTTGTTTCTGTAATGCTATTTGAATTTTCAATTGGAGTGTTATCAGCTACAAATTCACCTGAAGCACTTTGAGTTAATTCTAATTCTGCATCATTTTTAGCTTGTTCTTGTATTCCAATACTAGTAGTTAATTGATCTAGTTCCGTCTTTAAAATCGAACGCTCATTTTCATCAGCCTCTGATTCATAAGAATCGCTCACTTCATCCTTTTTACCTTTTAATTCCCCAATCCAATTATCATAAACTTGAATTTTATTAGCCAATTGCAATTCCTCATCCTGCACTTCTTTAACTTTATTTATTTCTGCTGCATAATTTGAATTGATGGAATTTACTGTTTGGTCTTTGTATGACTCTTCACTCGTAATTGGAGTTTCATCTATTTCGTTACTTACTTTAACTTCCAACTCAGAATCATCCTTCTCCAATAATTGAGCATTTCCTGAAGCCATCGCGTCGTCTTCAGTCTCACTAACGCCTACAATCTCTTCAATAGAATTATCATCACCCGATTGATATAAATTATTACCAGGAGAATAAGCTAGCTGATTATCATCTCGGTATTCTTTCAATTGGCTAAACAGTCGACTTTTTTCCTCTTCAGAAACGTCCACAATCTCTCCAGAATCTGAATTAAATCTGCTTGACGCTGCCAATATTTCAGCTTTTTCTATTATCAAGGACTTATTCATCAGCTTTGCTTCTAACAAGTTTTTATCAAGAATACTGAATTGGTATTCCAAATCTTTTAAATCTAACTCGGTAGCTTCTGCACTTTTAATAAGTTCTTCCTTTTTCTTTCCATTTGCCTTTTCGATTTGCGTATTTAAATCTGACAATTGGCTTTCTAAAGAATTCTTTTCCTCCATAAACGATTGTGATTTTGAAGAAAAATCATCAATTTTCTTATCTGCTAAAGAATTCCTTTCTGCAATATCACTTAATGATTCATTAATTACATCCTCTACTTTTTTACTTTTATTACTATTCGAATTTAAATCACTAAGCATTGAAGCAGCCGTTTGCACATCATCTTCGCCCAACGAAATATTAATGTTTGTTTCTGCAGTTTCTATAGCATCTATATCACTCAAATCTTCATTGATTGAAGCTTCCAAATCTTGAGCCAATTGCGCAGCCACTGACGCTTGCAAAGCCTTCTCTCCAGCCTCTTTCCGCTTCAAATCAACATCTACACCTTGTGATCCATTAGTTTCCATTTCATCCGCTTCGTTAAAAAGCGATGTGGCTGTTTGCTCCAGTTTAACTGCCGCGGTATACTGCAAGCTGATTGCCTTTTGCTTGGAATCAACTAGTCTACTATTTTCATCTTTTAGAGAATTTAATTCTTCTTCAATGGCAACTACAGAAACATTGGAATTATCTACATTATCTGATGTAGCCTCATTTGCTACATCATCTTTACTGTTCTCTTCAATTGTTGTCGTTGGCGCAGAAATAGGGTCTTCCTTCATTTCTGACTCAGAGTTTTCTGATGTTTCAGTTTGGCTTAGCGCACTTGCTTCTTCATCATTTCTTAATTTTTCAAGAGCTGCAAGATTATTCGAGCTATAATTCACTTCTAAATTTGCTTTTAGCTTAATCAATTTAGAAGAGATACTTGGACCTCCAGTTGCTGCAATACTATTTGCTGCAGTTCCATCAAAAATATTTTTAATTACTAATTGTTGTTCGTTTCCAGTTCCAACCAATCGCAGCTCTTGACCTAAAACTTCAAATTCATCTTGTTTTGGAATACTTACGACACCAGTATGAATTGGGTCAACCTCATTTGTCTCTACATTGAACTGATATTCACCTCCATTTTTAGCAATTTCTATTGCATAGTTTCCAGTCTCATCAGTTTCGTACACTCCCACTGTTTCTTGAGTTGCTTTATCAATAACTGTAATTTTTGCCTTCTTTTGATTAGGATCACTTTCAGCAATAAACGTTCCTGATATAACTGATAATTCAGCTGGAGCCCTTTCTGTCAACACTTTATAAACAGTTACTTCCCCAAATTCATTTGCCCGATTTGAAGCAAAGTATGCAGTTATTTCTGCTTGATCGGTTACAAACATAAAGTCATCATCTGCTGAATTGAAAGCGAAATCTAAGTTCTCCGGTTCTGTCCATTGTCCTGTAGCTTCATCTAAAATACTTCTAAAAACATCGTAACCTCCCATACTAGTGTGTCCTTTTGAAGCAAAGTACAAAGTTCTACCATCTGGTTTTATGTAAGCGTAATCTTCATCATATTTAGTATTAATAGAGTTACCTAAAGTCACTCCTTCACTCCATTCTCCATTTCCTAGCTTAATTGCTTTATAAATGTCTTTACCATTCTCTCCTTTCTTCCCATAAGAAGAGTAATAGACTTCCTTTCCATCATTGGCCAAAAATATAATAGATTTATCTCCTACCTTCTTATCATACTTAGTCTTAAACTGATCTGGTATTACAATAAATTTACCTCCAATTGCTTGTTCATCGTAAATTCTATGAAAGTCTTTCTCCGATATTGTTTGCCTTTCTAGCACTTGAACTTCATTCAATTTCGTTAAAAGACTATTTCCATTTTTGCACATCTCAATCTGACGATCAACGCTATATTTCTCCTTCTCTTCGCTACTTGCCTTATTCCTAAACTTGCTATATTGTTTTACAGCTAGAGCGAATTCATAATTTAGATGGTGTGCCTTCCCTAAATAAAAATATGCCAATGGATCAACATCCGCTTTAGATGCAGCGAAGGTTAAAAACCTCATTGGTTTAGTTTTGTCAGCTTCGGTTTGCAGCACACAAGCACCAAATCTATAATTGTAAGTGGGATCTTTGGGATATAAACTCAACAATTGAGCATACATAAGCTTGGCCTCCTTATAATTTTGAGCCTCAAAAAGTTCTTTTGCTTTAGCTTTTAACTCATCTTCAGAGCCAACACTCCCTTGAGCACCAACACTTATGGCTAAAACTATTATTATTATGAGACTAAAGAATAAATTCTTTTTCATCTATTTTTTTTTCAAAGTTCGTTATTTCACAAAGATTGTAAGTTCATCGAGCTATTATTGCCTTTCTCACTGAAATGATCAACAACGCTTTGTGGACAAAGATTCTCATTTATAAATCACTATCGAAGTCACGTTTAAAGTCACGAACGTCCTTTTCCAAACCAAACATAAAAGTGAACGCTTGCTCACCTCTTTTTGCATCATATTTCCGGTCGTCCCTTTTCATTTCTTTAATCTGAGTATTGAAATCCTCATTACTAGAAATCACCTTCATTAAATTTCTTCTGTAAGAAAAGAAGTACCATGTTTTAGCGTCAACTTCTAAGTATATATTTACAATGTCACCACTTCGCTTCTTAGTAATTGTCATTCCTCCATTCACATATTTGTTAATTTCAAACTTTCCTGAATTACTAAGCCCTAATGGACCAAAGGACTTGAATGTGTTCTGCTCTTCATTCCATTTCAATTTTACTTCATTAAATACTAATCGCTTGTTTAATTCTTCGGGAAGTTTTTTAATTTTACCGTTCAAGCTCAATTGCGAAACAATTTCATCCGCTCTATCTGTTCCAACAATTTCTTTCAACCCTTTTGTATAGGTAGATTTGCTAAAATCAACTGGATTCAAATTAATATTTTCGTTAACATCTTCTGCAAGTTTCTTCATTAAGTTGTCATTAAAAAAGAAATCTATAATCATCATCATATCAACCACTACTCCATCATCTTCTAAAGTGAAATTAACGTTTCCAGCTCCGTTAAATTTCAAGTTTCCAGTTCTTGCTCCTATATCTAATTTGCCTTCAGCATAAACCTTGCAAGCTTCTGTACTTAAACTTAAGTAATTCCCCGCAAGGCTTTGTTCAGCAATTTTATCTTTTTGACCTATCCGATATTCCTTACTCCCTTTGTGATAGTGCAAAAAGCCTAACGCTTCTATTACTTGAATATCTGAATAATTGGCCCGTTTCGTCAAAAATCCTGGATATAAAAAAATAGAATCAATATTTAGATTAATACCGGTTGCGATAAAAGCACCAGTAGAATCTCTCAAATTTGTATCAAGTGGAATATAAATATTGTTTGGATCAATTTCAGATTCAAAATCTATCCAACGTTTCTCTAACTTAGAGCATTCGTGGTTGATTTGTGCTACGCCATCAAAAACTAAGAACTGCTTACTTCCATACAATTTGACACCTCCATCAAAAGCAAAATAAGGACTTAAAGCGAAGTTAGCGGTATCTGCAATTTTACCTTTTCCAACAGTTTGCCCACCATCCTCAACAATAATATTATACATGTAAATCGTTTGTACTAAACCCGTTTCATCCACATAGTCAACTTTCCCACTCGAGACATAATCCTTACGTCCCTTAATCTGAGTATTTGCTTCATACACCTCATGAAATTCTGTGATACTATTTGTAATAATTCTTGAATTTTCCAAAGGATCCATTTTTGCATCTTTTCTAATAATAACATCTCCGCTATCCGGATAAATTCTGGCATCAGCTGAGTAAATATAAGCTACCCTTTTTGCCGAAATTCTATGCCGTCTAGAATCGTATTGAGCTACAGGAGAAAAGAAAAATAAACTATCTTGATTAGCATGTGTAGAAATAAATTTAGACCCTTCCAATTTTATATCTGCCTCTACAACAGTTGAACTTGAACTTGAAAGCTCAATAATTCCATTATCCATGAACCATTTGAACTCGTCCATAAAGCACAAATATTTGTTTACAGGAAAGAAAATAGGTTCTTTTTCTCCATTGGCTTTGAAGCTAGCAAATCGTTTTGTGTAATCTACATGTGCTTTTACATTTTTTGTTTGAAGGGCAAATTCCCCCTCTTGTTCCTGTTCATTTCTTAAATAAAAATCAGAAGTGTCTGCATCAAATGTATTGTACTTAAACACCATCTGATTAGAGAATAAATCTGCTCTTTCGAAATGATAAATTCCATTCGCTCTCATTTCATTAGAACCATAGGCTGTTGTTCCTTCAAAATTATCACGCTCATCGTAAAGCACCATGGGAGATTCTGTAGTTGTAGCATACATTACATCCTTTTTAGGCAACCATCGCATATCTGTTTTTTGCGCCTTTGCCGGAGGATATTGAACCCCTTTCTTTTGTTTGTCTACAAAATACTCACTTGCGTTTGTTCTCATAGAATCAGGATAAAAGATAAAGTCATCTGAATAGGTAGTAGATGTAATGTATTCCAATTTCCCATCCCCTCTCAACCCTTGATTACTTAATTTGATGTCATTATGAAAGGTTCCTTTTCCACCGTACATCGCCATACCTCCGGGAGGTGTAGGGCGAATAAAACCTAACGAGAAATCTTCCTGTAAAGTCAGTTGTTCTTTAAATTCTGGGAATATACCTGAAGATGCAAAGGTGCCGTCAAATGTTAACTGATCATTACTAAAGCTGTTCAAACTATCAATAGTAAAAGGCTTCAGTTCAAAATAAAATTGTCCTCTGTTGTACACAGAACCGAGGGCATTTCCTCTATCATAATATACGTAAGATTTGTCTTTCGAATTAAATATTGGGTATCCTGGAAAATTTTTATTTCCTGACTTATTACCAAAATTATCAATTAATAAATCTCCATTCACTCCTTCAATAACCGTTTTCACCGGCTTAATTACGGGATTTCCATATACATCCAGCTCAGTGCTTTCCGCCTTTAAACGTAGAGAATCAACATTGGTAAGGTTAATTTTAAAATTCTCATAATCAAATGAAAATTCCTTCCCATAAAAATCAAACCGGCCCGCTTTTACCAAGCCAGCGAATTCAAAATATCTGTTTCTTTTCATCTTAATTACACCATTTTTAGGCACCACAACTACTTTCTGCGAATCACTCAAAACAACTCCGGGTACGCCATAAATAGTTAAATCAAAATTTAAAAGATTCAATTTTGCATCTGTCTCTTATACACATCTGACGCTGCCGACGATCTACTCTGTGTAG
>CAJXRL010000090.1 GCA_913059105.1 uncultured Flavobacteriales bacterium | reverse complement strand
GAGATTTCTGCCTGTCTCGTGGGCTCGGAGATGTGTATAAGAGACAGGTGCTGTAATTTTTACTAGCAGAAATGCAGTTGACCATTTCTTCAGAATAGCGGAAGAATTAAGGTACAATGTTCCAGACGATTTGAAATACTTCTGTATTTCTGAATCAACAGCGTACTACCTTCAAAAATATGTTGTATACAGGAAAAGAAAGATTTTTCATGGCCGACAAACAATGGAAGACTTGATGCCTTTGATTAAAAAACATAAGGCTGAAAAATTTATATTGCCATGTGCTGACATATTGAAAAAGGATATTCCGGAAGTTTTAGAAAAAAATAACATCAACTTTGAAAAAGCGATTTTATATCGAACGGTATGCAGCGACTTGTCTGACTTAGCAGATGTAAATTATGATGTTTTGGTTTTCTTTAGCCCTGCAGGAATTGCATCGTTATATGAAAACTTCCCTGGATTTAAGCAAAACGATACTAGAATTGCTGTATTTGGAGCAACTACAGCTAAGGCTGCAGAAAACGCAGGTTTAGAAATAAACATTGCTGCACCAAAACCTGAAGCGCCTTCAATGACAATGGCTATAGAGCAATATATTAAGAAGCTAAGCAAGAAGTAGAAAATTTATAAAGTTTTTAAAAAGGCATTGCTCAAATGAGTCAATGCCTTTTTTTATTTTTAAGCTCAATGAATAACGAACGATTTACCCTTAAAAAAGATGAAATTCTCTCGAAAAGAGACGACATCAATCTTCTTTTTTCAGAGGGCAAGCATTTCAAAGAGTTTCCTTTCAAGGTAATGCATCGTAAAACATTAAAGAGCAACGCTAGTGCACTACAATTTAGTGCAAGTATTCCAAAACGACTTTTTAAAAAGGCAGTTGACCGGAATTTGCTAAAAAGACGTTGCAAAGAAGCTTATCGATTGAATAGAAATGATCTTAAAGATGTCTGCGAAAAGCAAAGTATAGAGTTACACTTTATGTTAGTTTACATTTCTAAAGAACCCATGAACTATGAAATTATCGAGCAGAAAATAATCTTAACTTTACAACGTTTGCAGGCTATATATGCAGAAGATTCTCAGTAAATTTCTAATTTTACTGGTAAAAGTTTACCAAGTTGTTTTGTCCCCATTTTTGGGCTCAAATTGCAGATACATGCCAACTTGTTCTGCATATAGCATTGAAGCCATTCAAGTTCATGGTCCTTTCAAGGGTTTTTGGTTGGCGCTTAAACGAATTTTATCTTGTCATCCGTGGGGTGGCAGCGGTATTGATCAGGTACCTAAAAAGAAGTAAATGAAAAAAACAAAAAATTTAATCATCGCTCTAAGCATATCTGCTTCAGCATTCCTTTCTTATGGCTTTGCTGACAATTATTTTGAGCTTTCCAAGAACCTAGACATTTTTAGCACTTTATTAAAAGAGCTAAACACTTATTATGTAGACGATACAAAACCAGGAGAGTTAATGAAAACAGGCATTGATGCCATGCTGAACTCATTAGACCCGTATACAAATTACATCCCAGAATCGGCAATTGAAGATTACAGATTCATGACTACAGGACAATACGGTGGCATTGGTGCTTTAATTCATAAAGACAGTAATCAAATAATTGTATCTGAACCCTACGAAGGATTCCCAGCTTTTAAAGCAGGATTAAAAGCTGGAGATATTCTTTTACAAGTAGATGAAAACAAAGTTGAAGGAAAAAATTCTGGTCAAATTTCTAAGTTACTTAGAGGCCAATCAGGAAGCTCGTTGAATGTAACTATACAACGTCCAAATGTTTCAGAGCCAATGGTAAAGAAGATTGTGCGTGAAACCATTAAAATTAGCGATGTTCCTTATTACAAAATGTTAGACAATGAAGTGGGATATATTAAGCTATCTAGCTTCACTCAAACAGCTTCAAACGAGTTTATTGCCGCTTTTAGTGAATTAAAAGAAAAAGGCATGAAGGAATTAGTTTTTGACTTAAGAGGTAACGGTGGAGGATTGTTAATTGAAGCCGTAGATATCGTAAATATCTTTATTCCTAAGGGGAAAAAAGTAGTAGAAACAAGGGGAAAATTGAAAAAATGGGATGCTATTTATACTACTAGAAAAGAACCCCTTGATATTACTATTCCCGTAGCAATTTTAGTAGATGGTGGCTCAGCTTCTGCATCTGAAATTGTTGCTGGCACATTGCAAGATTATGATCGAGTCGTAATTGTTGGCCGTCAAACTTTTGGAAAAGGCTTAGTACAGCAAACAAGACCTCTAAGTTACAACGCCCAACTAAAAGTTACTGTTGCAAAGTATTACATTCCTAGTGGTCGATGTATTCAGCGAATCGATTATTCGAATAAAGACAAAAGAGGCAAAGCTCAAACGGTTCCTGATTCTTTGATTAGTTCTTTTAAAACGGTTGTAAACAAACGACCTGTCCAAGATGGAAAAGGAATTAAGCCAGACCTTTTTACAGAAGAGGAAAACATTGGTATGATTAGCGCGACTTTAATGCGAAAATTTCACATTTTTAATTATGCGACTTTGTATTATTTAAGCCATGCAACTATAGCTGAAGCTAAAGAGTTTCAATTAAGCGATGACGAATACAATAAGTTCATCGAGTACCTAGGAGACAAGAAGTACAACTATTCGACCCAAAGCGAAGAAATTCTGAAAGAATTAAAAGAAGTTGCAAAAAATGAAAAGTATTTCGGGGGGGCTGAAGAAGAATACACGGCATTACTTGAAAAATTAACTCCTAATAGAAAAAATGACTTGATTAAATTCAAGTTGGAGCTTAAGTTGTTACTTGAGAACGAAATAATTTCAAGATACTATTACCAAAATGGTAGAATTGAACAATCTTTAAACACAGACTCTGATGTGAAGGAAGCCTTACTGTTGTTAAAAGACAAGAAAAAATACAATGAAATTCTTGATGGCACGTTTGTTCCTAACAAATAGAAACACTTGGGCTTATTAAACATTATCCTAATACCAGAACATCCCATATCAATGTGGTTAAATCACAGGCATCTGTACCTGCTTGGTTTAGCATCAATCTTCTGTGGTTTAGGATGGTCTCATGCACTTATCAGTATTGGTCAGTTAATAATAATTGGCAATTGGATTATTGAGTTTGACTTTAAACAGAAGCTAGCTAAGTTAAAAACGAGCCCTGTTATTTGGATTGTATTAGCTCTATTTCTAATTCATCTTATTGGATTGTTTTGGACTTCCGATTTTAAATATGCCACCAAAGACGTAATAAATAAAATTCTACTACTTGCTCTCCCAATTATTATTGGTACAACAAAAAGACTGAGACTTGTAGAATGGAAATTGCTTTTAGGAATATATGTTACATCTCTGTTTATTATAACAATGGCCAGTTTAGGCAAGTATTTAAACATTTTAGGGCCTAAAATTCATGATAAAAGAGAACTTGCCATCTACATTTCACACATTCGATATGGGCTCAATCTCGCCTTTGCTTCAATTTTACTAATTTGGTACAAGCCCCTACCTTACAAGACATTAAATGCCTTTTTAGCGATTTGGTTTACGATTACTTTAATTCTATTCCAATTGTACACAGGTCTCATTATACTGGGTGTAATTGTTTTCATTCTTTCCATCATTAAGCGCAAAACAATTTTTAGAAACTCATTCTTCACAGCATCATTTTACACGTTAAGTACTTTTATTGTTGCTTTATTAAGTTATCAGGTGATGTTAGTTTATCAAGATTTCAGTAGTACAGTGCAGCTTGAATATGATCAGGAGGACTTGAGACGTTATTCCGCAACCGTAAATGGTGAAAAATACAGCCACGTAGGAAAAGATCAACGAAAAGAAAACGGAGTTTATACCAGAAGATTTATCGCTCGAAAAGAAATAAGAAAGCAATGGGAGATGGCAAGTTCTATCCCTTTTAAAAACGAAGAAAACCGTGACAATCCAATAGTACAACGCCTATATCGGTATATGTCTTCAAAAGGCTTGAAGAAAGATTCTCTGGGATTTTCTACCTTGAGTAAAGTGGAAATAAAGGCAATTGAAAATGGTGTTGCCAATTATTACTACATGACGCATAACAATTTACAAAATAGACTGCATAGAACATTTTATGAACTAAAGGAATACCAAAGAACAGGCAATGCAAGCGGTTATTCTGTCGCTATGCGGTTTGAATATTGGAAAACAGGACTTGCAATTTTTCAAAAAAATAGGATGTACGGGGTTGGCACGGGAGATATTAAGATTGCATTTATAGAAGAATATGAAATTAACAACTCGAAACTTGACATTATTTACCGGAAAAGAGCCCATAACCAATACATAACTTTCTTAGCGTGTTTTGGCCTGATTGGATTCTTAATAATTCTTTTCTCGATCTATTATCCTATACTTACTTTAAAGCAAAATCCACTTTTAGGGATAACATTTATAATATTAATTAGTCTTTCATTTATAACAGAAGACACATTGGAAACTCAAGCGGGAATAACACTTTACGCTGTTTTCTATTGCTTGATTATATTTGGGTTAAATGATTTTCAGGACAAAACCTCTAAATAATACTTCAAAGTTTTTTGCGCCGTCTCTTGCTTTGAAAATAATGCCACCTTATGTTTTGCCTGTACCGCACAATTCTCTCTAAAGTCTGAGTCCCCCATCATTTGCTCGATCGCCTCAGTAATTTGTTCGACGTTCTTCACTTCACAAAGTAGTCCTGTTTTTTCATTTTCTACTAGCTCCGATATCCCTCCACCAGCTGTTCCCACAACCGGCACATTACAAGCAAATGCGTCTAATATTGAAGTTCCTAAACCTTCAGTTTTCGAAGTAATTAAAAACAAATCCAACTCAGCCAACACCTCTGGAATATCAGTTCTAAAACCTACAAACGTAAATTGCTTCTTCAATTTTTTTGTAGCGGCAAATGAATGAATTTCGGCTTGCATCGGCCCATCGCCCATTACTACAAAATGACAATTGGAGTGCCTTTCGATTATTTTTTCAGCTACATCAATAAACGTAAAATAATCTTTATGGTCTGCTAATGCCGAAGTGTTTCCAATTAAGAATACATCATTGTCAACTCCCAACTCTTTCCTTAAAATTCCCGAAGAAGGTTTGAATTTATTCAAATCTATTCCTGAATAAACCGTTTCTAATTTCGAGTGGTCTTCAATTCCAATTGCGGTAATTTTCTTAATAGTATCGCTTACGCAAAGGATTTTTTTGATCTGATTGTGATTGTATTTAAAATTTGAGAAGAAATTACGCTTAATCGGAAAGTCTACTCTCCTACTTAAAATGATAGGCGTTTTATTGCCAAAAATACTTGCAGCCAATATTGAAAAGGTGTGCGCATGAGCATCGTGCAAATGAATCAAATCAATCTTTTCGCTTAAACAAACTTGTTTCACTTTTTTCGCGTAAGAAAAATCAATACCTCCTTTTTTCTTGTGGGTGAAATGAGTTATATCGTTTTTCTGACAAAATTCCTCCATTTTAGAACCAGAAGAACAAAGAACCAAACTATCTACTTCTGCTCTTAATTCTTGAAATAAATAAGCCGCTTGTTGCTCTCCACCCCGCCAACTTAATGCTGTAACAATATGTAACACCTTCTTCTTCATATCAATTCACTTGCTTTTGAAGATGAATTAATTTCTTGTATTTTAAATAATTAGCATAAGCTGAAAGCGTGCTTATGTCCCAACCAGCTTTTCCTGATAGGAATCCCAATCGGATTACATAATTTTTTAAGAACCGAGCTAAAGGTTTCACAAAAACTAAGATCCAATTCGATCGTCTTCCTTTTTCCAATAGCGCTTTCGCTCCAATGCTCGAAAATTTTTCTATTTGTTGCAAATGTTCTTCTCTTGTATAAAACGAATAATGTAAAATATCTCCCTCTAGATGAACAATATTTACCGAATTCGAAACTTTGTATTCGTCATGCGGATTCAGTCCTCCCCAATGCCCTATTCTCCTATCAAAAAGGCGAGTTTTGGTATCAGGGTACCATGAAGTGTGTTTTACCCATTGCCCGCAATAATTTGTCATCCGGTTCATTTTATGGGCACTAGAAGTCCAATTATGTTTTACTTTAAGAATCGATTCGGTTAACTTTTCATCCAAAGCTTCGTCTGCGTCTAAGGACAATATGTAATCAAATTGTGCCTGACTCTTTGCCCAGTTTTTTTGTTGAATATGTCCTTCAAAAACATGTTCTAAAAACCGAACTCCATACTTCTCGCAAATTGCACGGGTTTTGTCTTTCGAAAAAGAATCTACTACCAAAATTTCATCTGCTACTTTTTGAACTGAAAGAATGCATCGCTCGATGTTTTTCTCTTCATTAAATGTGATAATTATAGCTGAAATTTGAACCTGCATGTTGCAAAATAACGCTATTTTATTTCAACCTACACAAAAATCAGGTCTGCTTTTAAAGAATTACTTTTGAAACTTAATATATTAAAATGGCGAAGCTTTTTATAGTTCCTACACCAATTGGCAACCTTGCCGACATGACTTTTCGTTCGGTGGAAGTGCTGCAACAAGTAGATTTAATTTTATGTGAGGATACAAGAACAAGTGGCAAACTATTAAAGCATTATGAAATTAAAAAACCGCTTTTCTCGTACCACCAACATAACGAACATAAGGTAGTAGAGACCTTAATTGAGCGATTGCAATCTGGTGAAACCATGGCTTGTATTACAGATGCTGGGACCCCTTCTATTTCTGATCCTGCCTTTCTTTTAGTTCGTGCTTGTGCCGAGAATAACATTGAAGTGGATACACTTCCAGGTGCTACAGCCTTTGTTCCTGCCCTTGTGAATTCAGGTTTACCTTGCGACAAATTTGTTTTTGAAGGTTTTTTACCTCACAAAAAAGGACGACAAACCCGATTAAAGTTTCTTGCCAAAGAAACAAGAACCATCATTTTTTATGAGTCGCCTCATCGATTACTAAAAACGTTAAAGCAATTGTTGGAGTTTTTTGAAGAAGAACGAAAAGCATCTGTTAGTAGAGAGCTGAGCAAAATGCACGAAGAAACAGTAAGAGGCAACTTTTCTGAATTAATTCAATACTATGAAACGCACACACTAAAAGGTGAAATTGTACTGGTAGTGGAAGGGCTATCATCGAAAAATTGAAAAATCAGTGCTATGAAAGACAAATTTCTACACGTACTTCAATCAAAACCGAGGACATTTGTTCTATTCTTAGTCATTAGTATTTTATTTCGGATTTTATCTTTTTTCTATGGTGTAATTGATCATGATGAGTCAACCTATTTAATAATTTCTAATGCCCTAAATAATGGTTCACATTTATATACTGATGTAATAGACACAAAACCACCGGGGATCTTCCTTGCATTATCTGCGGTGCAGCTGATTTTTGGAAAAAGCATATTTATAATTAGACTATTTGGAAGTTTTATTTTAAGCTTATCGGCATTATTGCTTTTTCAAATTTCAACCAGATTTGGCTCCACTAAATCTTTATCCTTTTTCTCTGGTCTTACTTACATTATTATATTCTCATGTTATCGTTACGGACTTGCTATTAATACTGAACTATTCTTTTCATTCTTCGCTCTTGCAGGACTTTATATTTTCCAAATTGCAGAAGTTCGAAACAAAACAATCTTGTGGTTTCTAGGGGGGCTAATGATTGGGTTTGGGTTTATTTTCAAATATGTAGTTCTAGCGGTTTTTGCAGCTTCCTGTATTTTTTTCCTAGTAGAAAAATCATTCCTAAAAAATCTAACAAGCAAAATTCTAAAAGTCTTATTAGCACTATTCGGTATCGTGCTTCCCTTTGTAATCGTTCATATTTATTTTTTAGTAAACGGAAGGTTTGATGACTTTCACGAAGTCATTTATAATGTAACAGCACGTTATTCATCTGAATTTTCTCTCCTAAATTCATCAAAATTCTTTCTCAATTTCCATGTTACTTACCTTCCATTTTTAGCTTTATTTTACTACGGGTTATTCAACAAAACAATCTCTACTAAGACAAGAAGAATTTCAGCTCTGTGGTATCTATTTGCCTTGGTAATGGTGATTTTACCCGGCAAACCTTTTAAACATTATTACCTTCAACTATTACCATCAATGAGCTTAATTATACCATTGGCTATAGATAAATTATTAAATATCAAACCCATCTTAAAAAACAAAAAGAGCACTATTGCGTGGGTTCTAATTAGCATTACTTTTTTAGTTGGCGTTATTAATCAGTCCTATTTTTGTTTCAATAAGGACACAACAGCGGAAATTGCCTCTCATTTGAGAGACAAAGTTCAACCTACAGACATAATCATAGCTGATAAGAAATTGCAACTGACCTACTACTTGCTAAATTTATCTCCTCCATCTAAATACGTTCATCCTACCATAATTTTTAATCACACAGCTGCATTTGACGTATCTACAGAAGAAGAAATGAATAAGATGTTAGATAAAAATCCCAAATTTATTATCTATCAAAAGTCTTGGAATTACTACGAAAACAACCAAAGAATCAAGAGATCGTATCACCTAATCAATACTATTAATAAGGTAAAAATTTTAGAGATTAACGCCCCGAACATTAGGTAACAATCAACTATTATTTCTAAATTTAAGAGATGGAAAAAAGGTGGAAGATTACGGAGAGAGCCGAAAGCGATTGTCTAGAAAAGCTCTCTAAAGAGTTGAACAACCTAGACAAATCCCTTACTAATATTTTAATTACCAGAGGAGTTGACACTTTTGATAAAGCCAAAGACTTTTTCCGCCCATCTTTAGATCAACTGCATTCTCCTTTTTTAATGAAAGACATGGACAAAGCAGTTGCAAGACTGCAGAAAGCCATAAGTAACAATGAAAATATTCTAGTTTACGGTGACTATGATGTTGATGGAACTACATCGGTAACACTGGTATATTCTTATTTATCTAACTATTACAAAAATATTAGCTATTACATCCCTAACCGATACACCGAAGGTTATGGAATTTCTTACCAAGGAATTGACTTTGCAGAAGAAAACGACATCAGCCTAATTATTGCTTTAGATTGTGGAATCAAAGCCGTTGAAAAGATTGATTACGCCAACAATAAAAACATAGACTTTATTATTTGCGATCACCATTTACCAGGCAACACCGTGCCAGATGCTGTTGCGGTTCTAGACCCTAAACAAAGCGATTGCAACTATCCCTGTCTCTTATACACATCTGACGCTGCCGACGA
>CAJXRL010000089.1 GCA_913059105.1 uncultured Flavobacteriales bacterium | reverse complement strand
ACACAGAGTAGATCGTCGGCAGCGTCAGATGTGTATAAGAGACAGAATTTAAACTTTCCACTTTCAGCAGAAATTTTTAAGCCTGTTGGAATGGCAGGAGGAGTAAAATCTCTCAGTTCCCCGAAATTACTTTTGGTCATTGTGGTTTTCCCATTATGCCCAACTCCCTCTAATTTATAATAATACAATCCTGTTTCTGAAGGGATATCCTCAAAATTGGTCGTACTAACAGGAATTGGAGACGTATTAATTTGGGAATAGCTTGACTTATCATCATACTTATAGGCCCTGTATAAATTAAAATGAGAAATGCGTTTAGCATCATAAACTGCCCAATTCAATAAAACACTTTTTTCTCCACTCTTCGCTTCAATTAAATCCGGCATTCTTGGAGCAGACTCATCACTTGGAATAGCAGCAATGGTTTGTGAATAAGCGCTCAGCATACCAAAATAATCATGTCCTACCACTCTATAGTAATAGGTTGTTTCATTTTCCAATTTCAAATCTTCATAGAAAAAGGGCTCTTCTCCAGTAGTAGAAGCAATAAAAGGCTCCTTGCTTAAGGCTTTAAAACCAGTCGTTGCAGATGTACTTCTCTCCAAATCATAGCCATAAAAACGACCATTCTCAACCTCCAAGTCGATGAGAACTTTCTTATTTTTTGGTGTAGCAGTGAAGTTCTTGGGCTCAGGTAAAATCTCCTTTGTAGAAGCATCAACTTCAGTTGTGGCAATTACTTTTCCTGATTTGTTTTTCAATTGATACGTCAGTTTTCCTGAAGGAGCGCTTTCATCATAGTAATACATTCCAAAGTATTTTGCCAAGTCATTATCGGTCGTTAAGCTTAAGAAGACCGTTAATTTCACCAGCCCAGTTAACTGTAAATAAGGAATACTGTCTGCTAAGGCAATTAAGGCCTTAGATTTGTTTGTGCTTGGCACTTTAGTATTTCCGTAAGCTATTGGTGTGCTATTTATAGGTGCAAAGCTCCCCTGCTCCGTTTTTCGTTCAATCGTATATTCCTCTGTAGAATATAATACAGCGTTAAACCATTTTAAATGAACTTTTCCCGTCGCTTCAGCTCTGCTAAAAAAGGGAACATTCCCTTCTTGCGCCGATGCATTAAAAGCGGATAAAATAAACAATAGGTATAGAATCTTTCTCATTACAAGTTTTCGTTAATCGGTAATTCAAAATCAAACACAAATGTGCCGTCCAATATGCTCAATTCACCAGAAAGGTCTCCCTTCAATTTTTTTGTCGGTTCAAAATACAAGGTCAAGTTTCCTGATAAAGAAGCAGAGGCTAAGTTGAATTCGCCTGGAACAAGAAAAACGACATAGGATACATCAATGCTTGCCCAGGCCTTAATATAAATTCCTGCTTTTAAGAACTTAATTTCTGGATTGTATTCTAAAGCAGCAATTAAACCGCCTTCGATTCCTACTGAAGCATCCACTTCAAAAATTACTGGGCCCCATCCTAGCTCGCCGGTTCCTGCTTCTGCCGTAAATGAAACACCAATACCTACTTCAATTTTCGAAGAATCAATAAGCACATATCCCTGACCTCCCCAGCCAGCACATCCAGGAGTAATTGCAATCTTATCATCCTCTGTACCTACGTTTAATTCAAAAATGGTAGGACTAACATCAATAAAGAATGTTCCTGATGCACAAAAGCTTTCATTAGCAATGTCAGCTGTCATGGTAGCAGTAAAACGCTCTTGCGGAATATTCAAGGTCATGTTTCCAGATACTTGAATAGCAGATTCTGAAGATTCACCACCTCCGCCATCGGTTGTTGCTGAATTTCCAACACTTACATCTGCTGCAATGGCAAGTACATTTAATCCACTTGCATTAAAATTGGCTTCAATGGAACCATCCACACTAAATGATCCTCCATTTGTAACGGCATCAACTGCTCCAATTCTAACAAAGAATCCAAATTCAATGTTTGGGTCTGGGACGTAATCCGCATCTGAAATACTTCCTCCAGCTACATGGTTCATGTGATGATAAATCCTTCCTTCGAAAGTGGTTAAAAAAACAGGGCCTAATGGTATCCCTTTAAAATCAGCGAATCTACTTTTAGTCTTCGTTTTATTAGTTGTTGAACTTGCACCTTGCGGTGGCGGCATTGCAGCAGCATTCGCAGCGGCATCTGCAGCAGCTTTTTCTCTTTGTACTCTTAGTGCCGAATCCGGTGGCAAATTTTCCAAAATTCCTGCTCCAACTTGGGCAAACCAATAGTTTGTTCCATCTTTTTCTCCGACCACAATTTTACCCATGGCGTTAAACGGAGTTGGAACTTTTAGATCTAAAGAAAGAAATGCTTGAACGCTATTCCCGTATACCGGATCATCTTGTAAATAACTGAACGAAGATTCAAAAGCAACAGGGCCTAATTCAATTTTTACTGGAGTATTTATTTCAAAATTGGTTAAGGATGAATTAATCTTTATGAATTTAATTAATTGTACATCAGATGAATTATCTGAGAAAGTAGAAGTAAAACCACCCTTAATTACACCTGAGCTTCCCGAAAGATTATCGGCAACAGTTACGACTCCGTTTACTTCAAAACCATAAATATTATCTCCTAGTCTTTTAGCCTTTATATCCTGAGCAACAAAAGGAAAAACACCACCAACTTCTCCAGAAGTTTGACTCGTTAAAATGTGCTCTCCATTATAAGCTCCAAAACCAACTTTACCTGATGAATTATAAATAAAATCATCAATGCTAGCGATGTCCATTCCGTAATCTGTAAAAGATAATCCGATATCAAACTTGATATCGCCATTGCCTTGAAAGTTTGCGGAATTAACCGTAATTACTACTTCTTGTGCATTGCCTGAATTAAAGGTTTTCGACTGATTTTGAATTCCATTGGCTTCAAAAACAGCGTTATTGAATCCACTAGTTGTTAAGTTTGCACTGTAGCCATAACTTGTTGTTTGACTAATAATTGGAACTAATAATGCGCCATTGATTGCTCCGTTTTTTAACTGACTGTTTTCTATGAAAAGGTTATAACTCCCTAATTCCCCCTTAAAGCCAAAATAGTCTAAACTGTCTTTAGCCGAACCGGTTGCTCCGCTGCCATCTACTTTATAGGTAAAGCCATTGTTGTCTACAAATAAATACTTAGTAACAGTTGAAGTGACGAGACTTCTCTTTTCAGCTTTTAATTGATAGGTTCCGTCTTCTTTTAAATCAGTAGTCAATACACTTTCAAATTGAGTAAAGTATGCCCCTTTCCAAAAATCTGAGCCACTCTTAACTCCAGGACTTGAATTTTCATTCAAATCAATAGTTATTTTCTTTGGCTTAACCTGAAATCCAATGTTATCTAATAAGGTTATTTCATCTGCATTTGCGAATGTGTAATCGATGATTGCTAAGGAAGCTAAATTCTCAAACGGAACTGTTAAACCCGTTGTTTGAATTCCGAATTTAGGGAGTAAAACATTTCCGGTATAACTGAAAGTCGCTTTGTTGTTCAGTAATAAATAAGCCTGATCGTTAATTGATAAGGTAAATCCAACTGGATCTAACAAGTCAAAAGAGCTTATTCCTGTCGCAAACAGTGTATCCTTTAATTCAAAGCCTTCGTAATTCAACCATTTCTCTGTCAATGGAATTTCTGTAACACCATCTTCAGAGGCTAAGGGTAAGTTCCATTTCTCGCCAATAAAAAACAAGCCAATTCCTTCCTTGTCTATCTTCGTTTTAGTTGGGTTTAAATCAAAACTAGATCGTGTGATGGTAAAGTTGCTCAACGTTTGTTCAGCAACACCATCAATAATTTTCAATTCATTTCCGACAGCTGATAATTTAATATCCGAAAATTGCAATGGTATTGTATCTGAAGAGGCTACAGAGGATAACAAAAATGTTCCATCAGCCACCATTAAATCTCCATTCGTAAAATGAATCGATTGCTTGTTTAAGTTGACTGTTGTTCCTGCGGCTTTTATGTTATAAAATAAGAAACTAGAATATTGAGAACTATCTCCGCTTAAGGCAATCTGATAATCAAAATCATAGGTTCCAATTACAGTCGATTTTGATGTTCCTAATAACTTAGAATTCAGCAAGATGCTTTTCTCGACATTCAAATTCAAGGCAGTTAATTCACCATTTAAGCCTTTAAAATTGGCATAATTCGTTTCACTTAATGTGGAATAATCGTCAGTAAGATTCAAATCAATTCCTTCAAATGTTATGGTAGCAAACTCTTCTGCTTTTGTGTGAATTGTATTTTTATTTGCAATAACTAGCCTAGAATCATGATCGCTCTTAAAATTATGAACCAATTCATATTCTGAAACATATAAACCATTCCATTCAGGAGAACTTGCTTTATTTGTTGGAGAAGTGATTTTATCAAAATCCAACTCATAAACTGTAGGATGAATCAAAAATCCTGTTCCGCTGCCAATTTCAATGTTCTTCGTTAAGCTAGAATTCGATTGAGTGAATGAGTTTAAATCTTGTCGTTGAGCAAAGGACATTTCAACTCTGTTTCCATCTGCGTCTGCTAATTGTGTTGGCAAACTCATTTTTCCATCTAAGAAAACAGCAGCAATATTGTTAACAATGTCAATTTTAGATGGAGCTTTTAAGTTTAAAGTATAACCCTGTGGATCAGAAATCTCATAGCTTTTATCAGCATATAATGGTAAACTTCCAATCAGCTGATAGCTGTCATAAATCATCCATCCTGACTGAGTAGTAAAAAAGCTACTATCCGCCTCAAACGGCAAGTAATATTTGGTCACCCCATTCAAAAACAAACCTGAATTTCCCAATTTCACTTGAGTAGAAACGAATGTGGCGGTATCTATCCCATTTGGTAAATCAATGCTAATCGATTTTGATAAATCGTTCAAAATTTCACCCGATTGCAATGCCCAACGTCCGGCAACTTTTCGAACCCTCAAATCCGTAAAACTCAAGGGTAACATGGTGCCTGAATTGTCAAACTTGACATTTCCTGAACCTGCTAATGCATTGGGGTTTGGATTGCTAAGGTTTGTCAGTATTAATTCATGCGTTCCAATGTAAATTTTTTCAATATCCGGTACAGTTGAAAAAGTTTGAACCCCACTTGTAGCCACTTCAATATCGGTAACTGATGCAGTTGCTTTCCATGCATATTTTTGTCCATCTTTTAATGCACTAGAATGCGCATAACTGTAACCCGAAAGCGAATAGATTTCTGGAGAAGTTTCCTCAATCACTTCTAGATTGGTTAGCATGGCCTGTTCAGGTGTTTGACCGGCATTGACTTCAACCACAAATAGATTGTATTCAATTGCTGTGCCTGCAATGCCGTTTGAAGGGCCACCCCACTGAAAGTAAATGTTATTTTTAGGAATAATAACACTGTCCGCAGGAAGCGATAATTCAATCTGTCCATTTGGAGAAAATCCATAGGTGAATTCGTAAACTTCACTTAATCCATCGTTTTCAAAAACGGATAAGTTATTAACGTCATAGGCCTTAACTCGCCAAGCGTACTTATACCCTAAGATTAATTGCTCATTCGTTGCTCCATAGTTATAGACTGTGCTATTCACCATTTCCGCATCTAAAATGGGTGTTCCTGTTCCATTCACCGCATCGTTTGCATTAATGCCATCTGGCACCTGAACTAAGGTTAATTCATAAGCTGTATTGATGCTCGCATCTGAAAGAGATTGCCATTGAAACAAAATATTTTGTGGGTCAATTACCGGCGTTGCACTTCCATTACTAGGCAAGGTTAAAAATGGAGGCATGTTTTTTATTAATCGAGCAGAGGCAATTCCTACGTTTGATATTACTCGACCAGTTTGGAAATCTAAAAATTCAATTTCAAAGGTGTAAAACCCTTCTGGCAATGCACCTGTTCTTAGTAATCGAGTTTGGTCTATTCCACTAACATTGAAATTATTGAAGTCGAAATATTGAGATAAAATGTTTGCATCAATACTATTGGCTCCTGGGTTTAGCGTAATTAAGCCATTTGAAAAGTTTGGCTTTGTTGTCAAGTTAATTCCATTTCCTGAAATTTTAACTCTTAATTTAACATCAATAGATGGTTCATTGAAGTCATTGAAGACAGCGGTTAGCTGCATTCTTTCGTTTCCTGGAATAAAATAATTCGATAAATAAATGGAGTAAGGCGGTTGAATTACAAAGTTGGAAGTAACCGGCTGAATGACTTGAGCCTGCGTTGTTAAACCACCAAATGTGAGGAAAGCCAACAAAAGTAACACACTGTATTTTAAGATATTAATTCTTTTCTTCATGCTCTTTAAAAACTATATTGATACCTTACCGTTCCTCTTATCTCTGCAAAATCGTTCACCAATTCTGTTTGAGCTGTTCTAATTAAATAATTACCAACTAAACCGAATGTATGTTGCTTCAAGGGCCTGTAATTTGCTCCAAACTTGATAATGTCCACTAAACTTTGATTTTCTCCATTCACTATTTGTTGAAGCACCGTATTGGCCAAAGTCAATTTTATCTTCTTGCCTTTTAGTGATTTTTTAACACCAACCGTTGGACCTAGATTGGTGATTTCATTCCCCGGACTATTGATTTGTGTGTAATTGAATCCTGCATTGAATCCCCAAGTGCTTGATTTTTGTTGGTAGCGATAATTCAGATTCACATTGTTGAATGTTGTGGTAACATCCGATACATTGTATTCACTTCGAGCATTCGCCAATTGATATCCTAAATTCAATGAGAGTGATTGATTCACACCATCTTTTCCGAAATTATAATTTGAAATGAGGTTATAATTATTGGTTACCTGAAAGAAATCGATACTATCTGTTAATACATCTCGCACCGCGGAAAGAGTCGATGTATAGTTAGAGAAATTCAATCCAAAGTTTAACTTCTTAGATGCCAACCAAAATAAGTTTGCCGATCCGATAGTTCGTACTGTTTGAGTAAGCTCAGTATCATTTAAGTTGTTACGCTGAACTCCAAAAGAACCACTAACCGTTACTTTACTTTTAAAGAATGCCGTTCCTAAATTTACGGTTACATCCTCCAAATCATTGTTAAAGAAATAAGAACCCATGGTTTTAAATTCCCCTTCAACTCTTCTATACTTTAAGGAAGTTTTTATTTTTTTCGGAGTAAAGTTTAAACTGAATAAATAGGCATTGTTGTAAGAAGAACTTGCCCTTGGCGTAAAAATGTCTCCTAAACCGCCATAGATCCTATCTGTTCCTAAAGCAAGCTCCGTTGTATTCGCTCTAATATCTTCTGTATACGCTGAACGAGCGACTTCAAAATTCAAAGACATGAGTTTGTTTAATTTACGTTGACCAACCAACGCAACCACTAAGTTTTCGGCTGGTGTTACGGACGACGAATCTATTAATCCAGACACTGAATTCGCTTCGTCCTTTCCTCGTAGCATGATAAAATCGATGTATCCTTTTTCATCGCCCACTCCCACTTTAAAAGCATAGCCCATTCTTTTATAAGATGGAACCAAGCCGTCTATATCTCCTGGTTCTATGGCTTGTCTAAATCTGCCATAAACAAAACCCAATCTAAAAATTCCAGGATTAGCTTCTACTCCTACACCTAAAAAAGTGTGGCCTGCCAAAGAAAAGTTAGACCAATTCAAACTTCTAAAACCTAGATGGCCAGTTACTCCTTTGTATTTTGGACTTAGCCCAAATTGGTTAAAGGGTTGTCTGAAATCTGAGTTTTGATTGGTAATGTAAAAGCTAAAGGGCAATTCTAAATCCATTGTCCGAACCGAAAAATTACCTGAGAGCGAATAATTATAAGGGTCTCTTCTTGACCCCCCCCCCCATGAATTGTAGGCCGTAAAAGAAGTGCCTAGACTACCATGTACCGTTGTTTGGCTCTTCAACTTTTGGTAGATGCTCAAACTATCGGCTGTTCCCAGAGAAGATAAATCTTGGGCAGACAAACTGAATGTCAACAATACAGCAAGAATGCTGAGAATGTATTTGATATTAAACTTCAAGGTAGATTAAAGTTTAATGATGTAGGCTAATGCATAATACGGAGGCAAGTTTGAACCAGCTGTAGTAGGTGTGGAAGCTATGTCTACAGAATGTGTGTGTCCATTATGTGTAGAAGAAGTTGTGGAAGCAATATTCACATTATGGGAATGTCCTGTATGTGTTGAAGAAGTTGTGGAAGGAACATTAACTGATACCCTAGAAAATCCTGCACCTGGATTTATAGAGGCAGTTCCGCCACTTGCGATAATACTAGCGTTAAATGATCCGGGGTTCACAGTATGAGAGTGGCTGCCTGCTGACGTAGAGGCTGTGTTTATTGGGTCTACAGTATGAGAATGGCTGCCATTTGATGTAGAGCTTGTATTTACAGGATCAACAGTATGTGAATGAGTAGTTGATCCTCCGGTATTTCCTGAAGCATAAGTACTTCCAGACCCTACTACAAATCTATTTCTTAAATCTGGTGTTCCTCCATTTCCATCGCACAATGCCCAACCAGCTGGTGCTGTTGTTCCACTCCACATAACAATCACTCCTGCAGGAAGTAAGCTATTTCCGCTTTCTTGAATACTGCCTACTGCATTTATATCTCCACTTGCAGTGATATCGTTCACAACCGTCAAATCATCACCAATCGTCATACTTCTGTTTGTAGTTAACCTACCTGTGCCTGTTGTTGTAAATACTATATCTCCATTTGTTCTAGAATTTGCAATACTTAAATGCGGGCCTCCATTAGTAATATAACCGAGATAACCCGATCTTGAAGATGCTCCATCTGCATAAAACTCCATGAAAGCATTTTCTCCAACACCTGCCTCTAGTCTAAACATGGTACCATTACCTCTAATATGAAATTCTACTAAGGGAGAAGAAAGCCCAACGCCAACATCTCCCTTATCCCAAAAAAGGTCATTCCCGTTATGATACATTCCAACGCTTAACCAATTAGGCGTAGTTGAACTGCCTAAATTGTAATACAAGCCAGGAAAAGCATCAGTTTGAAATAGCGTTAAGCCAGTTGCAGGTTGAAAGATATTACTCAATTGCAATTGAGTAGTACGAGGAAATAAAACTCCTTTATTCGTTCCTTGCACATCAAGCGCTGCCGAAGTGTCTGGGTTAACCGTATTAATTCCGATTTGCCCAAATGTAAGCTGTGCGGAAAAAAATAATATGGATACAACGATGAGTTTTGAAATGTGTTTTGAAGCCATGTGAACTGTTTGTTTTGTTTACATCACAAACATAGTTCTATTCTACCCACACATATGTTGGTTTCTACCCCCCCATTTGTTGTTTTTATTAACATGTAGGGTTACTGTCTCTTATACACATCTCCGAGCCCACGAGACAGGCAGAAATCTCGTA
>CAJXRL010000088.1 GCA_913059105.1 uncultured Flavobacteriales bacterium | reverse complement strand
AGATTTCTGCCTGTCTCGTGGGCTCGGAGATGTGTATAAGAGACAGGCATTAGAATATTCAATTGTGGAAAAACCGATCTATCAAACTTTAAAAAATCAACAAAAGACAGGCAAAAAAATGATTGCATGGTTGGTTGACCCTGATAAAGTAAATGAGAAAATCCTAAAAAACATTCTTTTAAAAGCTGAAATGGCCTCAGTTGATGTCGTTTTAATAGGGGGGAGTTTGTTAACCGATGGCGATTTAGATGAATCCATCTCTACTATTAAATCAGAAAGTAGCATTCCTGTTATTTTATTCCCAGGCAGCGTCTCTCAAATTTCTTCAAAAGCAGACGGGATACTATACTTATCACTTCTTTCCAGCAGAAATGCAGAAATGATTATAGGACAACAAGTTACAGCAGCTCCTTACTTAAGAAAGACCAACTTAGAAGTTATATCCACAGCTTATCTCTTAATTGATTCAGGAAAGCAGACTACAGCTTCTTACATGAGTAATTCCAACCCAATTCCGGCAGACAAGCCTGAAATTGCAGCAAGTACGGCTTTAGCAGGGACCTATTTAGGAATGGATATCATTTATTTAGATGGAGGAAGTGGAGCAGAGAATCCTGTTCCGGCTGCAATGATTTCAATGGTTAAAGACTATTCTGAACAATTACTCTTTATTGGTGGAGGAATAAATACCATTAATAAAGCAAAAGATGCTTTTTCAGCAGGAGCTGATGTTATAGTAGTTGGAAATAAAATTGAACAAGACCCTAATTTTCTAACTCAACTGGTTGAATTGAAAAGACAACTTAATAGTTGATTCATGCTTGATGCTTGGCAAAAATTACTTGCAGAAGTTGAAGTTTTCAATGCCTTAGAGATTATTGCCGTGATTACAGCGTTAATCTATGTTGTTTTAGCTTCAATAGGAAATAAATGGTGTTTCTTATTTGGACTAATTAGCTCCGCAATTTACATCTACATAACGATTAAGTTAAACTTCCTTTTCGATGTTGGTATCAATGCTTATTACGTCATTATGTCCTTCTATGGATGGTTTGCCTGGTCCTATACAACAAAAGAGCAAACACTTATTGTAAAAAGCGTACCAAGACGACTAATGCTATTAAAAATACTTGCAGGAATTATTATTACCTTGCTGTTAGCTGCCGGCGCAGAACAATTTAGCTCAGCCGAATTGGCCTATTTAGATGCATTCACAACTGTATTTGCAATTATTGCAACATACATGGTTGTTCAAAAACAGATTGAAAATTGGTTAATCTGGATAGTAGTTGACTCTGTTGCAGCTGGCATGTATTTTTATAAAGAATTATATTTTACCTCATTACTTTTTATTATTTATACAATAGTAGCAGTGTTTGGATATTTTAAATGGAAAAAACTACTAGAAATCAGCTCAAAATAGCTATTGTTGGCCCTGAATCTTCAGGAAAAAGTACTCTTTGCGAACAGCTGAGCAAAGAACTTAATTGCGAGTGTGTTCCAGAATTTGCTCGAAAACATCTTACCGAGAACCCAAACTACAATCAAATTGATTTGGATTTCATGCTGAAACAACAACTTCTCGCTGAAAAAAGTTATTCAACCCCAATATTAATTTGTGACACAGAAGCAATTTCTTTTAAAGTATGGTCGATTTATAAATATGGTAGTGCCAGTGAGTATGTAATAGAGCAGTCTTTTGCCGTAGACTATGATTTTTACATACTTCTCTTTCCAGATTTAAATTACGAGGAAGACCCCTTACGAGAAAACAGTCCACTAAAAAATCGAAAAAAATTATTCGCCCTTTTCGAAAAAGAATTAAAAACAGCAAAGTGCCGTTATTCCGTCGTAAAAGGGAAAGGTAAAAAAAGATTCGAGAATTTAATTTATATACTTCAAGAACAAAAAGTTCTCTAAGTTTGTAATGTAATAAACACAAACAGGGGTGCTGAAAGGCTGAGATTATACCCGTTGAACCTGATATCGATAATGCGAGCGCAGGGAGTAAGTGAATTCATCATTTCCACAACGGATAGTTTCTATTTTCTGCATTCCAATAAATAGAAAATAAGATGAAAAAATTCATTTCCATTGCATTGCTTGTTCTTCCGTTTTTGCTACATGCTCAATACGACCTAACTGGGAGAGTTTTCGACAAAAACAGTAATGAAGTTTTAATTGGTGCAAACGTCTATTTAGATGGCGGATTTGATGCTGCGTACACCAACGAGAACGGCGAATTTAATTTAAGAAGAATTAGCTATCCAAATGTCACGTTAATTGTTTCATATATAGGTTACAAAACTGACACTTTAGATATTGACCTCACAAAAAATGAGACTGTCATTTATTATTTGGAGCCTTTCAGTTACCAATCTGACGAAGTAATTGTGAGTAGCACCAGAGTCGCAGGAAATGCCCCTGCAACTAAAACAAATGTTTCCAAGGAAGTTATTGCAAAGAATAATTTAGGACAAGACCTCCCCTATTTACTTCAACAAACTCCCTCTGTAGTAACTAGTTCAGATGGAGGTACAGGTATTGGTTATACTGGAATTAGAATTAGAGGTAGTGATGCAAGCAGAACCAATGTTACAATAAACGGAGTGCCTGTGAATGACCCTGAATCTCATGGTGTTTTTTGGGTAAACATGCCTGACTTTGCTTCTTCTCTAAATTCAATACAAATACAAAGAGGGATAGGAACTTCAACTAACGGTGCAGGGGCATTTGGCGCAACAATAAATCTTGAAACCAAATTATTAAGCCCTAAAGCGTATGGAGAAATTTCAAATTCCGTTGGTTTTCTAGAACACAATGAGGAGTTTCGAAAGCTGGAATATAACAACCGCAAGCACACCGTTCAGTTTGGCAGCGGATTAATTAATAATAAATTTGCTTTTGAAGGTAGATTGTCCAACATTCAGTCTGAAGGTTATATAGATAGAGCAACAGCCGATTTACAATCCTACTTTTTATCTGGAACATATTACGGTAAAAAGACGGTGGTGAAAGCTATTACTTTTGGTGGTAAAGAAATTACGTACCAGTCTTGGAACGGAACGCCAGCAGCTAGAGTTGAGAATAACTTGGACGGAATGTTAGCGTCGGCTGCTAACAATGGCCTTTCTCAATCTCAGACAGACAATTTGTTAAATTCAGGCAGAACATACAACCTATATGAGTACGACAGTCAAGTAGATAATTACAATCAAGATCATTATCAATTGCACGTTTCTCATGAATTCAGTAACAAGTTAACTGCCAATGCAGCTTTGCATTACACCAAAGGTTATGGTTATTTCGAAGAGTTTAAAAGTGGAGAAAACCTCGCAGATTACGGATTGGCTAATGTACCGGTAGGGAATAACACAGTTGAATCAACTGATTTGATTCGAAGAAGGTGGTTAGACAATGATTTTTACGGAATGACTTATTCGCTAAATTATGACGTTAACAAAAAGCTAAATTTTAACTTTGGTGGTGGTATAAATAATTATGAAGGGGATCATTTTGGAAAAGTTATTTGGGCAGAATTTGCTTCTAATAGTTCGCCAACAGAAAATTATTATGAAAGCACGTCTCAAAAAATGGATGGAAATGTCTACTTAAAAACAAACTATTTAATTGATGAAAAATTAAGTGTATTGGTAGACCTACAAATCCGACGAGTCAACTACACCGCTAATGGCACTGATAATGATTTAAGGAACATTCGAATCAATGAAAATTTTACATTTTTCAACCCAAAAATTGGAGCTAATTATGAAATTGATGCCAATTGGAACACCTACATTTTCGCAGGAATTGGAAATCGCGAGCCAAATCGTTCTGATTTTATAGACCAAGCCCCAAACACCCCTAAAAAAGATGCGAATGACTCCGAAAAAATGTACAACTTAGAATTTGGCTCTGAGTATAAAACAAATCGATATAGTTTATCTGCCAATTTATACTATATGTATTATCTCGATCAGCTGGTTGCAACTGGTCAATTGAACGATGTTGGCTCTCCTCTTCGTCAAAACGTAGACAGGAGTTTCAGGAGAGGAATCGAATTGCAAGGAGGGCTTAAATTAGCCAAAGCGCTTTCTTGGAATATAACCGCCACTTTGAGTGAAAATAAAATCGAAAAGTACAACGAAACTTTATATGCTTATGACGAAAACTTTGGTTTAGATTCTATTTATTCTTTTGAATTAGAAGACACCGACATTGCCTTTTCTCCGAATGTAACTGTTGCTAGTGAATTGTCTTACAAACCAACAAAAGGTATCGAAATTGCATTACTTACGAGATACATTGGTAGCCAGTACTTGGACAACACTCAATTTAGAGGCCGTCAGTTGGATGCTTATTTAGTGAATGATATTCGGGTTCAAGCAATACTGCCTCAAAAATTATTCAAAGAGGTTAAACTACAACTTTTAGTGAACAATATTCTGGGTGAAGAGTACTCCGCAAATGGTTATACATATTCATATGTATACGGAACAAAAGTGACAGAAAACTTCGTTTATCCTCAAGCTTTGAGAAATTACATGATAGGATTGAATTTAAAGTTTTAGAAGCGAGAAGAGCTGCTTATATTTGATATTCAATTAAAATCCAAACATGAAATATCTTCCTATCGATTCGAATCTTTTTGTTAAAAATAGAACAAAATTAGCCGAGCGAATGATGCCGGGCTCAATTGCAATTTTTAATGCCAATGATATTTTGCCTACCAACGCAGATGGCACCATGGATTTTAGACAAAACAATGACTTGTTTTATTTATGCGGAGTGGATCAGGAAGAATCCATTTTATTAGTGTTTCCAGATGCTCCAAATGAAAAACATAGGGAAGTGCTGTTTCTAAAAGAAACGAATAAAGAAATTGCGATCTGGGAAGGTGAAAAATTGACAAATGAAACTGCTTATAATGTTTCAGGAATTCGAACAGTTTATTGGTTGCAAGATTTTCATAAAACACTAAGAAACCTAATGTACGAGGCAGAAACGGTGTACCTAAATGACAACGAACATCTTCGAGCCGACACAGCAGTTCAGACTAGAGATGACCGTTTTAGAAAGTGGTGTAAAGAAGAATACCCCTTGCATAATTATGAGCGAATAGCTCCACTTATGCATCATCTGCGAGCTGTAAAAGAATCTGAAGAAGTGGCCTTAATGCAAACGGCTTGTAACATTACTGCTAAGGCTGTAAACAGGGTTTTAAAATTCATAAAACCAGGAGTAATGGAATATGAAATTGAAGCAGAGCTGATGCATGAATTCTTGCGAAATCGTTCAAAAGGCTTTGCTTACTCCCCAATTATCGCTTCTGGTTTCAATGCTTGTGTATTGCACTATATTGAAAATAACCAAGAATGCAAAGACGGTGAAGTCCTTTTGATGGACATTGGAGCGGAATATGGAAATTATGCCTCAGATTTGACTCGTTCTATTCCTGTAAACGGAAAATTCACCCCTAGACAAAGAGAAGTTTATGAATCGGTACTTACTGTTTTCAAAAAAGCAAAAGGTATTTTAAGACCCGGCATAGTTATCGCAGACTACCATGCTAGAATCGGTGAATTTATGACGAAAGAACTGTTAAAACTTCGCTTAATCACCAAAGAAGAAGTAGATAATCAAGATCCTAATTGGCCGGCTTATAAAAAATATTTCATGCATGGCACTTCCCATTACATTGGTTTGGATGTTCATGATGTTGGAAATTACTATTCACCTGTTGAAGCAGGAAGCGTTTTTACTATCGAACCAGGTATATATATTAGAGAGGAAAACTTAGGAATTCGATTAGAGAATGACTTTCTAATTGGAGAACATGAAACTGTTGATTTAATGGCACACATTCCAATTGAAGCAGATGACATAGAAGCTGCAATGAATTCATAAAATGCTTAGCACTTTTGTATTTCGTGGGGCAACAATTGCTTATTCTACCAAAGGCAAGGGTCGAACTATTTTATTAATTCATGGGTTTTTAGGAGCCAAAGAAATTTGGAAAGAATTTGAAAGTCGGCTTGCCAAAAACTTCAAAGTAATTAGTATTGATTTGCCCGGTCATGGTCAATCTGAATGTATTGGATATGTGCATAATATGGAGCTTTTAGCAGAGTGTTGCAAAAACTTATTAACCCATTTGTCAATTCGAAAAGCGGTTGTAGTTGGTCACTCTTTAGGAGGATATGTATCCTTAGCATTTGGCGAAAAATTTCCTGACTCAGTAGTAGGATTAATGTTAGTCAATTCTACAGCGAAAGGAGATTCTAAGGAAAGAAAAAAATCACGAGACCAATTGATTAAACTGGTAAAAAAAGACAGAGCAAAAGTTTTAGCCTCTTTAGTACCAAGTTTTTTCAGTTTAAAAAATCGTAATACTACTTCTCAGATTAAAAGCTATTTGAACATGGCAAATAATTGCAACGAACAGGCTATAATTGCAACGGCCGAAGGTATGAAAATTAGAAATGAAAGAGAAATTGTATTAAAGTTTGCCCCATATCAATACCATTATATTATTGGCGTTCATGATTCTATTCTCAATTCTGAACAACTAAAAAAAGAAACACAAATTGGGCCTAATGGCTCATACTCTTTGGTAGAGGACGCAAGTCATATGAGCCCTATGGAAAGCAAAGAACAGGTATTTAAGGCAATAAAATCCTTTTCAAAACGCTAATAACTTCTCAATAATTTGGTTCATTATTATTTAAACTAAAAAAGAGGATAAACGTTAAGTTTGTAAAAAAAACATGGCTGATTTTTGCGAATCCATTCGTACATATAAAAGGAACCCTACGAGAGAGGTAACTATTGGGAACAAAATAATTGGCGGCAATCAACCCATTTTGATACAGTCAATGACTACAACTGATACCATGAATACTGTGGGAACCGTTGAACAATCTATAAGAATGATTGACGCTGGTTGTGAGTTGGTACGAATAACGGCTCCTAGTAAAAAAGAAGCAAAGAATTTACAAGTTATTAAAGATATGCTTAGAACTAGAGGGTACGACACACCTATAGTTGCAGATATTCACTTTACTCCAAATGCCGCAGAAGTAGCCGCTCAAATTGTTGAAAAAGTTAGGGTAAACCCTGGAAACTACGCCGATAAAAAGAAATTTGAGGAAATTGACTACACAGATGATAGTTACCAGGATGAACTCGAACGTATTGAGAAAAAATTCACTCCATTAGTAAAGCTTTGCAAGGAAAATAGTGTTGCCATGAGAATTGGCACTAACCACGGATCTCTTTCCGACAGAATTTTGAGTAGATACGGTGACACGCCACTAGGAATGGTGGAGTCTGCTATGGAATTTCTTAGAATTTGTATAAATAACGACTTTCATAATATCGTTCTTTCAATGAAAGCAAGTAATACGCTTGTTATGGTCCAAGCGTATAGGTTGTTGGTTAAAGTAATGAAAGAGAATGGAATGGACTACCCATTGCATTTAGGTGTAACAGAGGCAGGTGAAGGAGAGGACGGTAGAATAAAATCAGCAGTTGGAATTGGAACCTTGCTACAAGATGGGTTAGGAGATACTATTCGAGTTTCTCTTACTGAAGAGCCGGAATTTGAAATTCCTGTTGCGGAAAAATTAGTAGATGCTTTTTCTGACTTAAAGGATCACGAGGCAATCAAAGATATAAAAGACTCCCCTATTGATTTTTACAATTACAATAAGCGTAAAACAACATCTATAGGTAATATTGGAGCAAGTCATGTTCCGGTTGTAATTGGAGATTTAAGCCAACTTGATGAACTAAAGCCAAGCCATTTTTTCGCATTCGGTTACAATTACTCTGTTCCATTCGACAAATGGAACATTGCTGACCAAGCTGTTGATTATTTATTCATCGGAAATATCACTGCTGGATTTGAAATTCCAGGAACCCTAGGGCTTATTCAAAATTTTGATAGTTGGGAGAATAAAGAAAGGCATTATCCAATAATAACGATAGAGCACCTTTCTATGATTGAGAACATTAAAAGTCCAATTATTTTTCTTGAAGTAGATGCCACAGGAGTTATTAGAAATAATGAGTTATTGAAAAAGCTTTCACAGCAACACAATCTTGTTTTAGTGCTTAAAAGCAAGAATAAGAGTGGGATGGTAGAGTTGAGAAGAGCAACAATGGAATTAATGCAAGCTAATATCCAAACTCCTGTTATATTCAAACGAGAATACGCTAACATGGATGAAGAAAGCTTTCAATTGAAAAGTTCTGCTGAGCTTGGTGCTTTATTTATTGATGGAATCGGCGATGGCCTTTGGATAAATGCAGTGAATTGTGGTGGAAACAAGTTAATTACTTCTACTTCGTTCGGAATTTTACAAGCGACAAGAACTAGAATCTCTAAAACTGAATACATTTCTTGTCCGTCTTGTGGGAGAACACTATTTGATTTACAAGAAACTACCGCAAAAATTAGAGCTGTAACTTCTCATTTAAAAGGAGTAAAAATAGGAATAATGGGTTGCATTGTAAATGGACCAGGTGAAATGGCAGATGCAGACTACGGTTACGTAGGTACCGGACCCGGAAAAATCACTTTGTACAAGGAAAAAGAAGTTGTTCAAAAAAATGTTCCCGAAGCGCAAGCTGTTGATGCATTGATAAATTTGATCAAGGAACATGGTGATTGGGTAGAGTTTAAAGCATAAAAAAGGCCATACTTGAAGCATGACCTTTCTATGGTTTATTTTTATAGTTAATCTAACTCAACCTTCCCAATAATCTCAAAGCTCAAGTGTTTTTGCAAAATATTGTGATATTCTTTAGTAGATGTAAATCCGAATCCACTTTCAAAAAACTCATTAATTGCAGCATCCCAATCGGTTGATCTTGGCATTACAAACCCAAAAACCTCATTGGTTTTATTGGCGATAGAGTGCATTTTAATATATTGACCTGTATTTGATTTTAAGTATTTCCAAAAAGAAATCACATCTACATATCCGTAGAACTTAGCGCTTTCTTTTATTTTCATTGGAATTTCAATCGCATCACTAACGTAAACATATTCACGATTCATGTCTTGGCTTTTGTATAATGCATCCAAATGAGATTGATGAACACTTCCTTTAATCGTAACAGGCGTAAGGCTCAATACCTCATTTTTTAAATCTTCCTCATTTCTAGCAGTTGGGACCCACCCATCAGTAACAAGTACTGCAACATTCTTTAAATAAGGAGCAGAAAATTTAACTTCCTTCGATCTCAAATCTGTAATGGTAACAGATCCCAAACCAATTGTATTAACAGGAGCGCCTCGAACCTCATCGTAAAAAACATTAAATTCATTGAATTTCATAAAATTCAATTTCAATTCGATACCCTTCTCTTCCTGTCTCTTATACACATCTGACGCTGCCGACGATCTACTCTGTGTAG